>JAZRVU010000037.1:0-30681 GCA_045599305.1 Acutalibacteraceae bacterium
AGGGGCGGCCGGGGGGGGGCCTTCGGGGGGGGGGGGGGGGGGGGAAGCCGGAAAAAGCCGCAGGGGCAGGGGGTTCATGGCCGCCACCAGCATGAAAGAGCAGGGATAGGTGAGGGAGGAGGCCACCCGCGAGATGGTCACCCGCTCATCCTCCAGCGGCTGACGCAGACACTCCATGGCACTGCGGGAAAATTCCGGCAGCTCGACCAAAAACAGCACACCGTGGTGCGCGAGCGATACCTCGCCCGGCCGCGGCACGGTGCCGCCGCCCACCAGACCGGCGGTGGAGATGTTGTGATGCGGCGAGCGGAACGGCCGGGTGGTGAGCAATCCCACTCCACCGGGCAGCGTGCCCGCCACCGAGTGGATCTTGGTCGTCTCCAGCTGTTCCTCCCGCGTCATGTCGGGCAGAATGGAGGGCAGCCGCTTGGCCAGCATACTTTTGCCAGAGCCGGGCGGCCCGATGAGCAGGATGTTGTGCCCGCCGGCCGCGGCGATCTCCATGGCGCGGCGTGCCGCCGCCTGCCCCATCACGTCCGCAAAATCCGGCATGGGGCCGGCGGGCGCGGCGACAAAATCGGCGGGGGTCAGCGGCGTGATCGCTTCCTGCCCGATGAGGTGGCGGATCAGCTGCAGCACGGTGGAGACGGGGAAGACGGTGATGCCGTCCACCACTGCGCCCTCGGCCGCGCAGTCGGCCGGGACATACACCTGCCGCACACCGTGATCGCGCGCGGCGATCACCATGGGCAGCACGCCGTGTACGGGGCGCACCTCGCCGGTGAGCGAGAGCTCGCCCAAAAAGGCGCAGGGCTCCTGCGGCAGATGCAGTTGACCGCTGGCGCACAGAAGTGCCAGCAGCAGCGGCAGGTCATAGACCGAGCCGTCTTTTTTCACGTCGGCCGGAGCCAGATTGACGGTGATACGGCTGACGGGATAGGTGAAGCCACTGTTCTTCAGCGCGGCACGCACCCGGTCACGCGATTCCTTCACCGCCTGACCCGGCAGACCCACCACGTCAAAGCCCGGCAGACCGTTGGAAAGGTCTGCCTCCACATCCACCATGAAGCCGTTGATACCGGCCAGTCCCATGCTTTTCAGTCGTGCAAACATGGCCTTACCTCCGGTGTGACAGGATGGTGAACAGGATCTTGCCGCCCTGCGTCAGCAGCCAGAACACCGCCAGCAGGATCAGCACGAAAACGAGACAGTCTTCAAAGAGCAAAAGCACGGCGGGCGCGAGCAGCAGCGGAAGCATCAGCGCCGCCATCAGCACCAAGCCGACCACCGCCCACGGGGCGCGGAACAGCCCGCTGCGCCAGAAGGGCAGGGCACTGCGCACGCCGAGCATCAGCAGCGCCAGCCCGAAGCCCCACACGGCAAGCGATGCCGTCTCGCCGCGAAGTCCCATCGCGATGAGTGCCAGCACGGCCAGCAGCACCCCGGCGGATATCGCCGCCGCCGTGGCGGCACCGAGTACGCCGTGGTGCGCGCCGTGCGGCGGACGGCGCATGGTATTGTGTCCGGCAGGCTCGTGGGCGAATATCAGCGCGGTGAGCGCTCCGATCAGTCCTGTCCACAGCAGGGGAACGGACGCAAGCGGTGTCGCTCCCCACACGATCAGCGACAAAAGGGCGAGCAGCAGTGTGCCCACACCGGCGGCCAGACGGAAGGCGACCGCCCGGTCAAGATCCTCACGGATGGCCCGTGCCTCGCGGATGGCGGCCACCAGCGCGGAAAACCGCGGCTCGGCCAGTACCAGTGCGGCCGCATCGGCGGCGTGTTCCTCTCCTTCGGCCGCGGCACAGCCCACATCCGCCACGTGCATGGCGGGCACATCCGCCGCCACGCGGCCGGTCACGGCCACCACGGCTCCCCGTGCTTTCCACGCCTGCACCAGCCGCAGTTTATCTGCCGCACCGGCGCGGGCACATACCCGGATGGAGGAGAGACGGTGTGCCAGTTCCTCGTCCGAAAGTGCGGCCAGTTCCTCGCCCGTGATCGCCTGCGAACGGTCTGTCAGCAGGTCCACGCGCCGTGCGGAGGAGATGGCGGCCTCCGGACTGTCGTCCGTGATCATGATGGGGCAGATACCCGCGGTGCGGCAGGCGGCCACAGCGGCGGCCGTGTCCTCATACGGCGGGTCGGAAAGACCGAGCAGCCCCAAAAAGGTCATGTCCCGTTCGATTTCTTCCGGCAGGAAGGGCGAGGGGATGGCGGGAATCGTTTTATAGGCCACCGCGTAGGTGCGCAGTGCCTCGGCATTCATAAATTCGCGGACATCGTCCAGTTCTTCCGGCAGATGGCTGCACAGCGGCAGCAGATCCTCCGCCGCCCCTCTGGCCACCGCGATGTACTGCCCTTCGATCAGGTGGATCGACAGCACGTGCCGGCGGTCGCGGCCACTGCCGGCGCCCTCTACCCGCGGGTAGGAGGCCACCAGATCGGCCGTGTCCACATCGTGGGCGTTGAGATAGTCCGTCACCGCGGATGCCGCCGGATCGTGTGCGCCGTCGGCACACAGGGCGGCAAGCTGCAGCAGTGTGTGCAGATCCTCGGGGGTGCGGTTGCTGTCTAGTTTGATCATGCGGCCGTTGGCAAAGGCGCGCACCAGTGTCATGGTGTTTTGGGTGAACAGGCCGGTCTTGTCGGCCAGCAGCACATCCACCTGCCCCAGTTTTTCGGCCGTGCGCGCACCGGCGGCCACCAGCCCGTGTCTGGCCATGCGCCGCAGACCGGTGATCCACGTCATCGGCGCCAATGTCGCCAGTTCCTCCGGCATCAGCGAAGCGGCCAGCGCGGCGCCCAGCAGCAGCGAGGAGAGCAGCGGCGCCCCGGCCACCACCGAAAGAATCGCCGCCAGCACACCGGCGATGACCGTCACGGCCGCAAGCGTTTTGCCCATTTTGACCAGTTCCTGCTGCTGCGGGTAGAAGGCGGGATCATCCCACCGCGACCAGCGCTGCTGGGTGCGGGCGGTGCGGCTGCCCGTCTCCACCACCACGGCACGGCCGTGTCCCTGCAGCACGGGGCAGCCGGCATAGAGCATATTTTCCCGATGATTCAAAGTGGCAATGGCCGCCACCGCCGCGTCGGCCGATTTGACGGCCGGCAGCACATCCTCGGTGAGAGGGGATTCATCGCAGTGCAGTTCCAGACTGCTCAGCAGGCGGCAGTCGGCGGGGACGATATCCCCGGCGGTGACCTCCACGATGTCGCCGGGCACCAGCTCGGCGGCGGAAATATCCCGCTTTTCCCCGCCGCGCCACACGTGTGCCGCGGGGGAACGCAGGGTGTGCAGCATCGGCGGCACATAGCCGCCCTTGCGGTCGGCCAGCGTGTCCAGCAGACAGCGGATGACTAGCAGCCCCAGCAGCAGGCAGGGGGTCAGCCACTCGGCTGCGCGGTGCCTATACACGGCATAGGCGTTCAAAAGCAGTGAAACAAGAATCAAAATCAGCAGCAATATGACCGCCGGGCGGCGCAGACGGTCAAAAAGCCGCCGGCCGAAGGGTTGTCCCTTCGGCGCCTTGGGCATATTCGGGCCGTATTCGCGCAGACGCTGTGCCGCGTCGTCGTCTGTCAGGCCGTTATCGCGGTCGGTGCCCAACTGGGTCAGTACTGCCGCGACCGATTCACTGTGCCATATCATGAACCTCATCCTTTCCCGAATGAAGATATCAATTTATATAAGTATAAATAGTATAACACATCTGAATGGAAAAAGGAAGAGCAAACACATATTTTTTAAAAAGCGGCAAAAAAGTGTCCCGGCGCTCTTTCGGGCGCCGGGACGGAAGATCAAAAACAGGGGAGGTCAGAACGTCACGCGGATACTGCGCAGCGCGTGGGCGGGCACCGTGAAGACGGCGGCACCGTCCTCGACAGTCAGCGCCGCGGACTGCTCGCCCAGCAGGTCGACGGTTTCGGCCGCTTTCACGGGGCGCACACAGGTCAGGCGGCAGGCACTGCTTTGGTCGGTCACATTGTAGAGACGCACCAGCAGGGCATCGCCGTCCATACTCACGGAGGAGATGACGCACTCTGCCGAATCCAGCGACAGGAGACTGCCCTCGGTGGGCAGCGTGCCGCCGTGGGTGCCGCGGGCGGGCTGATAGGTGAGCGGCGAATTGAGCGAGGTGGCGGTGTCCTCCATCACCTTCGGGTCACACCCGAAGATGCCCACATGGAACTGGATGGTGTGCCGGCCGAATTCCGGATAGGGATCGGGGTTGGCGGCACTGTTGATGAGGGTGGAGGTGAGGGTGCCGTCGGCGGTGCCGCGGTAGCCGTATTTGCCGGCGCTGACGATGCCCACGCCGTTTTTGCCGCCCGGTGCGGGCGCCAGCGCGAACTGCAGACCGGGCACATCGTGATCAAGCGGCGGGCGGGAGATCACGCCGCCGGGGATATCGTAGAGATACTCGGTGGGGGCGTCCTTCAGCGGCAGGGAGAAGACCAGCACCGGCACCGATTCGCCGCCTGCGGTCTCGCGCCAGTCGGCCTCCACGCGGTAGGCCACGGCGGGGGCGTCATCGGTCAGCGAAGCGATCACACGCAGGGTGGACTGCCCCACCTTGTATTCCGCCGTGAGGGTGCTGCGCAGCGGGCCGCTGCTCATGCGGATCACCACCGCGTTGTCGACGGGATGCACCCGGCGCCAGCGGCCGATATGCCACGCGTCGGAGGTGGCGCGCTCGGTGTCTATCAGGCACAGGCCGGCGTCGCCGCGCAGCCGCTCTTTCTGCTCTGTTTTGTCAAAGAGGGAGATCATGCGGCCGTTTTGACGGTTGAACACCGCTTTTAGGCGGCTGTTCTCCAGCACATAGTCGGTCGCTTCGACATCTTTGCCGTCGGCGTTTAAGTAAAGCGGGTAATCCTCGCCCAGTTCCCGCTCCCGTAGCACCAGCGTGGTGTAGCCGAAGGGCTCCACCGTGACCGGCACCAGCAGGCGGAAGCAGAAATGTGCCCAGTAATGCTGCGGCTCGCCGTCCAGCAGATGGGTGCGCTTCTCATTGCCCGCGGCGTCGGTGACGCGGATGCGGCGCATATCGCCCGTCCAGTCCCAAACGGTCAGCTCCACCGGCTCGCTCTTTTTGACGGCGGTGGGGTTGAAGACGGTGAAGACGCGCACCTTGCCGGTGCCGCGCTCGCTGCGGGGCATACCGCCGAAATAGCCGACGCCGTAGCCCACGCCCGCGCTCTGCGACAGGTCGGACACGTCGTCACCGCAGGGGATGGCGGAGGTGTCGATCGCGTCGGTCACCTGCAGGGCGGACTTGGTCATCTGCGTCTGTGCGGTGGCCAGCACGCGGGAGTACAGTCCCATGGCGTATTCCCGGCTCTCCTGCACGCAGGAGCCGGTGAGGATGTCGTGGAAGTGGGTGAACAGAGTGTTCTGCCACGCCGATTCGTAGTCCTTCTGCGGATAGGCGGCGCCGGTCTGCAGGGTGGCCAGCGCGTTCATGCCCTCGGCCGAGGCCAGCGCACGTTCGCTGGCGCGGTTGCCCATTTTGATGCGGCTCTGGGTGGTGTAGCACCCGGGGAAGATGAAGTTGATCTCATGATCCACCAGCGGCAGTTGGTCACGCACCGCCTCCGCCTTGTGGAAGAATTCGCGCATGGTGCCGAATTTCACCCGCGGGAAGATGGGCCAGTCCATCATCTCGATGCCGCGCTCCACATCGCGGCGGGTGGGGCCGCCGCCGTGGTCGCCCACGCCGTAGACCACCATACCGGTCTTCAGCCCGGCGCAGTGTTTGGATACCTCGATCAGCGCGGGGCCGATCTTCGGACGGATGCCGCTGTTATACCATTGCCGCTCGCGGTAGCAGAGGATCTCCTGCCCCGACTGGCCGCGCCAGCGGTAGAGGGCGTAGTCCCGCTCCTCCAGCGCGCGGCAGTGGTAATAGTATTTCACGCCGCCGGCGGTGTCCAGCTCCGGCAGATTGGCGCTGTGGCCGAAGGTGTCGGGCGAAAAGTCGATCTCCAGCGAGGCGGGGTCGATCCCCCAGTGGTCACGCAGATAGGTCTTGGTGTATTGGATATGCCGCAGCAGCGATTCGGTGTTCGGCATATTTTTGTCCGTCTCCACCCATGCGGAGGCGGTGATCTCCCACCGGCCCTCGGCGATGCGCTGCTTGATGCGCGCCATCATCTCGGGGTCATACTCCTCCACGATCTGATAGACGGAGGCCTGCGACTGGGAGAAGCAGAACTGGGGATATTCGTCCATGATGTCCAGCATGGTGCGGAAGGTGGCCAGCGTGGCCGCCACCGTCTCCTGCCAACTCCACATCCAGTTCATGTCGATGTGGGCGTGCCCCACCAGGATCAGCTCATATTCCTTGGCGGCCGCTTCCATGGGGGAAAGCGCCTGCTCGGCCGCCAGACAGACCGCACGCGTCAGGGTGCCATCCTCGCGCATGGCATCCTCCAGCAGGGTCAGCGCGCTGTCGATCTCGCCGTCAAAGCGGTGCTCCTGTGAGGAGGAGAGACGCATGGCAAATTCCAGTTCGCCGAAAATGCGGCGGATGTGGGCCGCGGGCAAGGTGATGCAGTTGCGGGCGTCCTCCCCTTCGCCGCCGTAGTTGTGCTCAAAACGGGTCATTTCACGGTTGCCGCCCACCTGCGTTTTCAGGTCGGTGTACCGTGCTGCCAGAGTACTCATAATGACGTCCTCCTTTTTGTCATTCTGTTGTTTATGGTATCATGTTTTCCTAAAAAATACAAGCCACAACGGGTCTATTTTTCGCCGACTTTTTTAAGAATTTCCGCCGTGATCCGCCCGCATAGCGCATCCACGGCGGCAAAGTCGGTGGCGGCGATGCTGAATCGCTCCAGCCGGTCGTGGACTGCCTTGGCCTCTCCTGCCAGTTCCGCCGCCTCGCCCAGCAGTTCGCGGGCGGCGCGGCGGTCGAACGCCAGCCGCTGCCGCTTCTGACGCAGTGCCTCCTCGTCGGTGAAGCGGGCGGCGTGTACCCGGCGATAGGCGGGGAAATCCGCCCGGTGGAACGGGTTGGAGAGGGTGAAGCCCACCCCCAGTGCTGGCAGAAGCAGGTGGTCTGTCTTGTCGTGCGGTGCGAGCGGGCAGGGGCAGGTGATGATCTCCTGTCCGGCCGCCAGTGCGTGGCTGCGCAGTTCCTCCAGCAGCAGGCTGCCTGCCGCGCCGTAATCATCCTCCACCACATAGAGCCGCGGGCAGAGCGCCTGCAGCGTGCTGTAGAGCACCATTTCCCCCTCCGGGGTGACCGCGCTCAGAAAACGGCGCTGCTCCCGCCCGGTGCCGTGCCCGTGAAATTCCCGCCCCGCGATGCGGGCGGCGGTGCGGGTCACCTTGTCGGTGTCGGTGCAGGCCAGCGCGGTGCGGCGGCTGTCGGCCAGCATGGCGGCGGCCGCCGTCAAAAACTGCCGGCAGCGCCCGTGCAGTTCGCGGCAGGTATCGGTCGCCTCCATGATCTCGCGGGCGTGCGGACGCAGAGCGGCGGTGTCCACACAGCCGCCGATATCCGCCACCGTCTCGGTCACGCCCCAGTAGCGCGGCTCCAACACATGGGGCGCGGTGCCGTCGAAGATCGCTGTCTTCAGCTGCAAAAAGAGCACGCCGTCCAGCGAGCCGGGATCGGAAGAACAGAGGATCTCCTGTACGTCGCAGCCGGCGGCCGCCGTCACCCGCTCCTCCACCCGCCGCATAAAGGTGGACTTGCCGGTGCCGGGGCCGCCCTTGAGGATGTATACCCGCCAGCCGTCGCGGGGCGCGTAGCTTTCGGGCATATAGCCCACAAAGCCTCCCGGCGTGTTGGCTCCTAAAAAGAAACAGGACTGCATGGTCGTTTCCCCCTTTCCCGCCATCCTATGCCGTCCGGCCGCCGCCCGCGCATACTTTTTGTGCTTTCGGCATACCTTTTCATGAACGGAGGGATCACAATGGCGGGAACAGAGGAAAAAGCACGGGCGGCCATGCCCCATCAGATCATCCTGCAGGATCGCAAGACGCTCAGCGTGAGCGGCGTGTCGGACGTGGACAGTTTTGACGGGCTGACGGTGGTGGCCTATACCGATCTGGGCGAACTGACTATCCGGGGCAGCGGCCTGACCATCCAGCGGCTGAATGTGGAGACGGGGGATCTGTCTCTCACCGGCGAGGTGGACTCGCTCACCTATTCCGATATGTCCTCCCGCCACGGCGGGCGGCTGCGGCGCCTGTTCCGCTGATATGGAGCGGTTCGGCATCAGCGTGGGCGGCCAGCTGCTGGAAGCGGTGCGCTTTGCCGGTATCGGGGTGCTGCTGGGGGTGTGGTATGACCTGTTCCGGCTCGTCCGGCTGCTCACCCGTCCGCCCGCGTGGCGCATATTCGTGCAGGATATGCTCTATTTCTGCTCGGCCGCCGCCGTGACGATGCTGCTGGCGCTGCCGGTCAGCAGCGGCCGGATCCGGCTATTTCATCTGCTGGCGCTCACCATCGGCGCCGTGTGCTACTACTTCACCGTGGGACGGCTCGTCTACCGGATTGCCCGCCTGCTGGACAGGGTGCTGCGGTGGATCGGGCGGGTCTTCGGGCACATTTTTGACCGCCTGGCCGGGTGGGGAGGGCATCTTTGCGAAAAATTAAAAAATATTTTTAAAAAAGCCGCACTTTTTTGGAAAAACCGCTTGCAACTTGACCACAAGATGTAGTATAATGAATACGTCTAATTATAGGTTCTTGAAAGGAGGGTCGCCATGAGCACTAAAAATGCTGCAAAAGCCAAAAAACGTCCCAGGCGCAGCCGGATACTGGCCGTGGCGATCCTGACGTTTGCGGTGTACACGGTGGTGACACTTGTCCAACTGCAGATGGAGTTGGATGATCGTCAGAAGGCCTTGGATGACGTTTCGCAGCAGATCACCCAGCAGCAGCGCACGAACGAGGACCTGCAGGATAAACTCGATAACTACGAGAAGTATCTGGAAGAACAGGTGCGTCAGCGCGGGATGGCCCGCCCCGGCGAGATCGTGTTCCAGGAGATCCCGGGTATCGAGTAAACAGCACGACGGAGGGGTAATCAACGGTTATGCAGGTGGAGACAGGCGTTATTTTGGAGGGCAAGGTCACGGGGATCACCAATTTCGGTGCCTTTGTGGAATTGCCCGGCGGCCAGACCGGCATGGTGCACATTTCGGAGGTCGCAGCCTCCTATGTGACCGACATCCGGGAGCATTTACAGGAAAATCAACAGGTGAAGGTCAAGGTTCTGAACGTGGGGAGCGATGGCAAGATCAGCCTCTCCATCAAGCGTGCAGCCGCTCCGGCTCCCGCCCCGCAGAAAAGCGGCGGCGCCCGTCCGGCTTCTCCCAACCGCCCCCGCACGCCCCGTCAGCCGGCGGTGTCGCCCGGTCGTCCCGGTTCGTTTGAGTGGCAGCCGGCGTCCACCGGTACCAGCTTCGAGGACATGATGTCCCACTTCAAGCAGACCAGTGATGAGAAGATCTCGGATCTCAAAAAGTCGTCCGAAAGCCGTCACGGCGGCGGGTATTCCCGCAGGGGCGGCGGCCGCAACAACGGCGGCGATATGGATTATTGAACAGACAAAAGACGCCCGGAAGAATGCCGGACGTCTTTTTTTGCAAAAGTTTACACAATGTCCACTATTTTTTCAACAATATGTATTGATTTTGGCTAAAATGTATGGTATACTGAAAATGAAAGCAGGGAAACCTGTTGATCAAACAAAGGAGTGAATGGTATGAAGATGACGATCACGGCCCGCAAAGTAACGATGCGTCCCTCATTTTCGGAGAAGGCAGAGCAGAAGTTCGGCAAGCTGGACAAGTTCTTCTCCGGCGATGCGGACGGCACCCTTACCATCACCCAATGCCCCCGCGACCTGCTGCAGGTGGAAGCCACCGTGCGCTATGCCGGCATGATCTACCGGGCAGAAACGATCGGTGCGGATGCCATCGACGCAGTGGACGAGTTGGTCGATCTGCTCATCCGCCAGATCCGCAAGAACAAGACCCGCCTGGAAAAGCGTCTGCGCGCGGGCGCGTTCGAAAGCGACCCGGTGCCGGAGGAGGAAGAGGAGTACCGCGTGGTGCGCACCAAAAAATTCGCCCTGCGTCCGATGGACGCGGATGAGGCGATCCTGCAGATGAATCTGCTCGGGCACCAGTTTTTCGCTTTCCAGAATGCGGAGGACGGCCGTGTGAACATCGTCTACCGCCGCCGTGACGGGGATTACGGCCTGCTGGAGCCGTACACCGAATGAGTGTATCAAAAAACGGGCACCCTCGGGTGCCCGTTTTTTTATTCTACCACTTTCAAAATGCCGCGGGCGGCGAGGAACGCGCTGTCGCCCGCATCCTTTTCCAACACGATGGTGGGGCGTTCCCCTTCGTCGATCAGCTTCATGAAGCGGTCGGCGTTGCCCCAGTGATCTTCGCCGTTGCGGTCGGGATACCACACCAAGGCGGTCGTGCGGGGGGCGGGGACTTTCGGCGCCTTGCGGTAGTCGGCGATCCATTTGGACACCGCGGCGGCGTAGGACTTGGGACGGTTGTTAACGTCCAGAATGCCGAGTTCATATTCCAGTTCGTTGTAGCCCGTGAAGGATTTGGAAATATCGTGTGAGCACCACCAGGTGAAGCCCCAGATGTCCGAAAGGTCGGCCGCCGCGTCCAGCGTGCGCAGGGCAAATTCCTCGATGGTGTCGCCCTTGCCCAGCCACAGGGGGGAGCACCCCTGCTCCTGCAGCCACACCGGACGGTGCGGCTCGCGGCTGTAGGCGCGGATGAGCTCGGTCATGTACTGGGTCAGATAGGTGCTGGCAGTGCCCATCAGGCCGCCGCGCTCCATAGCGTCGGTGAATCTGGTCCAGCAATGCACCGCGGTCACTCGGCCGGTGTTGGCCAGCACATCCTGCGAAAACGACCAGTCATAGAACCACGGCTGATGATCCATGCCGGAGTTGTGCAGCTTGCCGGGGGCGACCTGTTCGCACAGGTCGAGAATGTCGTTGTGCCAGGCGTCCACGATCGGTTTGGTGGCCTGGTTGTCCAGACCCACCAGACAGGAGAGCTCGTTGCCGATGTCAAAGCCCAAAAAACGCGGGCTGCCCGCCACCACCTTGGCGATCTCCTTTACATAAAAATGCTGCCCCTGCCGTTCCTCCTCGCCGGAGAACATATGGAAATTCGCCACCTTGCGCATCCACGCGGGGATATAGCAGGCACCGCTCATCCAGCCGGTGAAAAGCGACAGGCAGAAATCCAGCCCCACCTCTTCGCACAGACGGACAAAGGTCTCCAGATTTTTCATGGTATAGCGGGACATCTGCTGCGGGTTGATCTGAAAATAACTCCACAGCAGATGGGCGCGGATATGGTCAAAGCCGAGCGTGCGGATGGCGAGCAGATCCTCCCGGATCGCCCCCTCGTCGAAGTCGAGCCAGCTGTGCAGCCACTGTTTGGACGGAATGTAATTGACACCGAAACGCATAGAAAGTCCTCCTTACTTTTCAAACATCCAGGCGAGTACATACTGAATGTATTCATCCCAGAAATCCCAGTTGTGATTGCCTGCGGAATCCCGCCAGGTGAGGTCGTAGCCGAGCGAGAGCAGATGATCGCGCAGCGCCGCATTGCCGGCGTACAGGCCGTCCTCGGTGCCCACCCCCATATACAGACGCGGACGGGGAGAGGCCGTTTCGGCCAGACGGAACAGATCGTCGCTGTCGGTGACGGTGTCGCCGAATACCTGCCGGGAGAGGGCAGAGGCGTGAGACATCCAGCCTTGGATATCCGCCACGGCGGAAAGTCCCGCGCCGGCGCAGAATTTGTCATTTTCGCGCAGGGCGATCTTCAGCGCACCGTAGCCGCCCATCGAAAGGCCGGCCACGAAGTTGTCCTCGCGCCGGGGGGAGACGGGGAACATATCCTCTATTACGGCGGGCAGTTCGTGCGCGATGTAGTCGTAATACCGGTCGCCCTGCACCATGTTGGTGTAAAAACTCTTGGCGGCGTCGGGCATCACCACGGCGATACCGTATTTCGCGGCATAGCGCTCGATGGAGGTGCGGCGCATCCAGATGGTGTTATCATCGGAAAGGCCGTGCAGCAGATAGAGACATTTGTGCAGACCGGTACCGGCTGCGGTGTTCAGCCCGATCTGTCCTTGGGAACTGCGCTGCGGCATGATGACCGAGACCTGGGTGCATTTGCCCAGTGATTCGGAAAACAATTTCATTTCCAGAAATGCCATAAAATCAAACTCCTTTCATTGGACATATACGCATTTTAACACATTGCGCCGGGAATGTAAACCGTTTTGCCAAGGCAAAATGCCCGGCATTTTAAAAAAAGTTTTGCCTTTTTGCGTGAGGTTTTGCGTTTTTGCGGTACTAATGGGTGAAAAGCATCCGGAAACTTTTCAAAACGGGGGTGAGCCGCACATGGACAAAGGCGCGGAAAACTGGCGCCGGTATCTCGACGGCGATGATGACGCGCTGGCCGAGATCATCACGGATTACCGCGACGGGCTGATCTTCTTTCTGTGCCGTTTCGTGGGGGATATCCGCACGGCGGAGGAACTGGCCGAGGACACCTTTGTGCGCCTGGTGACAAAGCGGCCGCACTTTTCCGGCCGTTGTGCCTTCAAAACGTGGCTCTACGCCATCGGCCGCAACGAAGCGCGGCATTACCTGCGGCGGCGGGTACATATGCCGCTGGACGAGACTGCCTGCGCACACGGCGCCGACCCGGAGGAGGCGTACCTCATGGACGAGCAGAAGGTGCTGCTGCACCGCGCGCTCGGCCAACTGGAGCCGGACTACCGGCAGGCGCTGTGGCTGGTCTATTTCGAGGATTTCAGCAGCCGGGAGGTCGCCGAGGTCCTCGGGCGCAGTGTCCACGCGACCGAAATGCTGCTTACCCGCGCCAGAAGAGCACTCAAATACGCACTCTGTAAGGAGGGGTATCCGGATGAAAACCTATGAAGAAACTTTTGCCCTGGTGCGGGAGCGCCGGGAGGCGTATCGGATCAAACAAAAAAAGACGCGCCGTACCGTTTTGAGCGGCGCCGCCGCGGCGATGTGCTGTGCGGCAGTCGTGGCGGCCGTGCTGCTGTACCGGCCGGCCGAGCCGTTCCCCGTGAAGACGGGGGAGGAGCCGACCACCGGCGATACCTCTGCGACCGGCACGACCACGACCGCGAAAGAGGAGACAGTCCCGACCGAAGAACCGGACGGCGAAACTTCGGCCGCGTCCACGACGACCACGACGCCCGCCACCACCACCGAGGAGCAGTCTGCCGTCGTCACCACGACCACGACGACCACGACTGCCGCCACCGTTGGCACGACGGACATGGCGTACTCCACCATTGAGACGGCCGCATCCACCACGCAGGTGACGACCGTGTCGTCCACCGCACCGACCGCCCCTACCGGCACTTCGACCGAGCCGACGGGAACGGCGGGAACAACGACCGGCAGAGAGCCCATCGACTTCCATGACGCCGCGCACTGGGCCGTCGTACGGCGTTCGGGCCACCATTCCACGACCACCTCGACCACGCGGACATCCGCCACGACCTCCACCGAAGCCGACGACACCACCAAGAGGACTACCGTCACCACTTGGAAAAATGGTACCGCCACTTGGGTGATCGGTACCACCACCACCACTCGGGTGATCAATGATACGAACGCGGCCGCTGTGTGGCCATCCATTGAGAGCGCCATACGGCCCAATATGGCGGAACTGCTGGCGGCTTTTGACCCCCTGACCTTTGACGACATCACCTACCATCCCTTCACCGATATACCGTCCGATAACCGATACAAGCCGCATCAGCACATCGGGGATATTAAGGTAACACTTCGTGAACGGCAGACGGGTGCGAAGCACACCTTTGAAGCTCTGATCTTTGATGTGTGGGACGGGGAACAGCCGACCGACCTGCTCGCGCTGCGGTTCGTCGACTATCAGGCTTGGGTGTATTTTGTGCCGCAGGAGTAACTGAACGATCCCGGATCTTGCCTGTGATGAAAGCAATCTATCCTCTGAAGCGAACGCCGGCCGGTATTTTCGGCCGGCGTTCGCCTGTATAGCCGTTCATTCCCCGGCGCATACTGGAAAAAACGGATGCGGAGGGGTCACGATGACATCGGTGTGGGAGCAGGGGCTTGCGCTGCCGTCTTTTTCACCGCTCGATGGCGACCGACAGACGGATGTGCTGATCATCGGCGGCGGATTGACGGGGGTGCTGTGTGCCTATATGCTACGGCAGGCGGGGGTGGACTGCCTGCTGCTGGAGGCAAAGACCGTGTTGAGCGGGGTGACCAAGTACACCACGGCGAAAATCACTTTTCAGCACGGGCTGATGTACGATACGCTCATCCGCCGCTTCGGACTTGACCGTGCGCGGCAGTATCTCGCGGCCAACTGCGAGGCACTGGAGCGCTATGCCGCGCTGTGCCGCACGATCGACTGCGATTTTGTGCGACAGGATTCCTTTGTCTATTCGCTGCGTGACCGGCAGAAAATGGAGGCGGAGGCGGCGGCTTTGCAGAGGTTGGGCGCGGCGTCCGTGCTGACGCAGGAGACACCGCTGCCGTTTGCGGTGGCGGGGGCGGTGGGGGTGCCAAAGCAGGCGCAGTTCCATCCGCTGAAGTTCGCGGCGGCGATCCTGCCCGGCCTGCCCCTCTGCGAGCACACCCCCGTGCGCGAGTTGGCGGGCACCACCGCCCTCACCGATCACGGGCGGGTGCGGGCGAAACGGATCATCGTGGCCACGCATTTTCCGTTTCTCAACAAGCACGGTTTCTACTTTGTTAAGATGTATCAGCAGCGCGCCTATGTCGCGGCGCTGCAAAATGTGCCGCCGGTGGCGGGTATGTGGGTGGACGAAGCGCCGGACGGCTTCTCGTTCAGGCAATACGGCGACCGGCTGCTGCTGGGCGGCGGCGGGCACCGCACCGGCAAACCCGGCGGCGGACAGGCGGCGCTGGACGCCTTTGCCGATCAGTACTATCCGGGTGCCCGCGTGACCCACCGCTGGGCCACGCAGGACTGCATGACACTGGACGGGGTACCGTATATCGGCCGCTACTCAGCGGGAACGGAGGGGCTGTATGTGGCCACCGGCTACAATAAGTGGGGCATGACCTCTTCCATGGCGGCGGCCACGATCCTGACAGACGCGGTGCAGGGGAGAGCGAGCCCCTATGCCGATGTGTTTTCGCCGCAGCGCAGCATCTGGCGGCCGCAACTGTTTGTGAACATGGGCGAGTCGGTGCGGGGACTGCTCACCCCCGCGAAAAAACGCTGTCCGCACCTGGGATGCGCACTCACGTGGAACGCCGCCGAGCACACCTGGGACTGCCCCTGCCACGGCTCCCGCTTCACCAAAGAGGGCGGCCTGCTCGACGGTCCGGCGACCGGTGATTTGCCGAAATAGAAACACCCCCGCCTCTGCCATGACGGCAGGGGCGGGGGTGTTGTGCGCACGATCAGTAATTCTCGGCGTGTACTTCAAAATAGGCCTGCGGATGGGCGCAGACGGGGCAGATCTCGGGGGCGTTGGTGCCCACCACGATGTGTCCGCAGTTGCGGCATTCCCACACCTTCACTTCGCTCTTGGCAAAGACAGCGGCGGTCTCCACATTCCTGAGCAGGGCGCGATACCGCTCCTCATGATGCTTTTCGATGGCGGCCACACCGCGGAATTTGGCGGCCAGTTCCGGGAAGCCTTCCTCCTCGGCGGTTTTGGCGAAGCCCTCGTACATATCCGTCCACTCGAAGTTTTCGCCGTCGGCGGCAGCACCGAGGTTTTCGGCGGTGGAGCCGATGCCATTCAGTTCCTTGAACCACATCTTGGCGTGCTCTTTCTCATTGTCCGCCGTCTTCAAAAACAGCGCCGCGATCTGCTCGTAGCCCTCTTTTTTCGCGGTGGAGGCGAAATAGGTGTACTTGTTGCGCGCCTGCGACTCGCCCGCAAAGGCGGCGGCCAGGTTCTGCTCGGTCTTGGTGCCGGCGTACTTGTTGGCCAGCGCCTCCAGCTTGTCGCCCTTCTGGCGGCACTTCGGGCAGACGGCTTCCTCGCCGTCCTTCACGGTGAAGACTTCACCGCACACTTTGCATTTGTAAGTTGTCATATCGGTCACTCCTTAAAAAAATTTTTCGGGTTCATCGGGGGCAGGCTGTGCCCCCCTGCCGGCAGGCGGCACACACACCGCCGAACTGCAGCGACACGGTCTCCACCGAAAAACCGGTGGCGGCGGCCGCGGCAGCCAGCGTATCGGGAACGGGCAGCATATCCAGATCGGCCACACAGCCGCAGCAGCGGCAGACGGTGTGCGGATGGGGCAGTGTGTTGGCGTCGAACCGCTCCTGCCCCTCCACCACGCCGATCGAACACGCCAGCCCGGCCGCCTTGAGGTGGCCGAGGTTGCGGTAGACGGTGGCAAGGCTCAGGTCGGGGATCGAGGGCTTGAGCTGCCGGTAGATCCATTCTGCCGTGGGGTGCGATTTCGTGCCGCGCAGACAGGTGAGGATCGCCTCACGTTTCTTGCTGTAGCGTTCCATAACGCGTCTCCTTTTGCAAACGATTCTCATTTGCAATTTTATTATAGCAAAATTACGCGCTTTGTCAAGAAATTTATGATGCCTTCGAAAAGTAGAGGGGGACTTTCGGTACGGCCGTTGCAATCGGCGGCGATCTGTGGTATGATGAGACAAAACGGGGGTGCGGCAAATGCGTATCGACAAGGCGTATCTGATGCTGCCGGTGACAGACCGGATGACGAACAAAAAACTGAAATTCATCGAAAACGGCGAGCTGATCTTCGATCTGGACGTGCGGCTCGACCCGGTCTCGCCGCGCGCGGTGGCCTGTTATGATGTCCGGCGGTTTATCGGCCGGGACATCACCTTCGAGGTGGAGCCGCCCGTGCCCTTCACCCCGGTGCTCACCGACCGCCGGGAGGAGCCGGAGCTCTACCGCGAAAAGTATCGCCCGCAGGTGCACTTTTCCACCCGCTTCGGCTGGCTGAACGACCCCAACGGCCTCATCAAGATCGGCGACACCTATCATCTGTATTATCAGCATAACCCCTGTATGTGGAACTGGGGCAATATGCATTGGGGGCACGCGATCTCGACCGACCTGTTCCACTGGCAGGAGCAGGAGATCGTGCTGTTCCCGGACGAACTGGGCACCATGTTTTCGGGCTCTGCCATCGAGGACACCCGCAATGTGTCGGGGCTCGGTGACGGCGTGACGCCCCCCATCCTCTATTTTTACACCGCGGCCCCCAATTCCCTGCTCTCCCGCGGGCACTCCTGCAGCCAGTGTCTGGCCTATTCCACCGACGGCGGCATGACGCTGCAAAAATATGCCGCCAACCCCATCGTGCCGCACATCATGGCGGAAAACCGTGATCCCAAGGTGGTGTGGTGCGAGCCGCTGGGCAAATATCTGATGGCGCTCTATCTCGACGGGAACCTCTTCACGCTGCTCTCCTCGGCCGATCTGCTCCACTGGGAGCGGTTTCAGGATCTGGAGATGCCGGGCGAGCGGGAGTGCCCCGATATGTTCCCCCTCACGGCGGATGACGGGCAGACGCACTGGTGTATCTGCGGCGCCTCCACATACTATCTCGTAGGCGATTTTATTGACGGCCGGTTTGTGCCGATACAGGATATCCGTCAGCTGCGCCGCAGCGGTCTCGGTTACGCCGGGCAGACCTATTCCGGCCTGCCGGACGGCCGCCGCCTGCTGTTTTTGTGGGAGAATCTGCCGTTGGGCAGTGACACTCTCTGCGGGCAGATGAGCGTGCCGCTGGAACTGCGGCTGAAAAAGGATGCCGGCGGCTATCGGCTGACGGCGTACCCGGCCAAAGAGATCGAAACGCTGGCGGCCCATACCGAAGAGCGGCACGGCGTCTGCGTGCGCCGGGACGCGCCCCTGCGCCTTGAAGGGCTCGGCCGTGAAGCAGGAGATCTGCTGCTGACCTTCCCCTATCAAGAGGGGAAGACATTCACCGTCAGCCTGTTCGGCGAAAGCTGTGCGGTGGATATGGCCAAGAACGAGGTCTGCCTCAATAACTGCCGCGTGCCGCTCGATACGGACAGAACGGGAATGTGCGATGTCCGCATGATCTTCGATACCTGCACCACGGAGATCTTTACCGAGGACGGCGCCTATCCCATGCCTGTCAGCGCGGTGGCCGACCGGAATCTGGATACCCTCACCGTCACCGGCGAGGTGGACGATCTTTCGGTCAGTTATACGGCTTTGAACGGTATCTGGGATTGATGCAGGAACAGGTGGTGAAAGTGTGGAATTGAACGAGGCAGTCAGCAGACGCATCACGGAACTTTTGGCACAGCGGAACATGACGCAGTATCAGTTGTTCATGAAAAGCGGCGTGCCGAAATCCACCATCGGGAATATCATCAACTGCGCGTACCCCTCCGTGAAACTGCGGGTGATCCACGAAATTTGTCAGGGGCTGGAGTTGTCGCTTGCCGATTTCTTCGATTCGCCGTTGTTTTGCGAAACCAATCTCGAGCCGTAGCAACTCCGATCCCGGCGGTCGGAGTGGTTTTTATATGGGACGGATAAACGTCAAACGGACAGCACCATGCGGTGCTGTCCGTTTTTGCGTTACCGTTATTTCTCCTTGATCAGCAAGCAGGAGTTCGCCTGCAGCCGGAATGTCGGTTATGCCGCTTGTGCCACGAGCCGCCGTTGGTGGTGTTGAGAAACTTGAACTTCCCGTAATCGGCTATGGTGTCAAAGCGTAAAGTTTCCATACATCATACGTCCTTTTGCTATGTTAGGAGCATTATACAATCTGATAACAGGCGTGTCAAGCGGCTTTTCGCCCGTTTAGGCATCCTTTTCCGTGCGGCCGACCCGTGTATCGGGGGCGATTTTGATCTCTTCGCTGTATCGCACAGTCCCGATCTCGCAGCCCGCGCCGATGGTGACCACCCGACCGGAGACAACGGGGGCGTGCACGTGTTCTATGGTGACGGTGTCCCCCTCGATGGCCTCATCCACCTTAAATGCTTCCGAGTACGCGGCCTTTGAAAAAAGGCGGCCGAGCAGCGGCAGTCTGCCGCACCACGCCTGTTTTCGCGCCTTGTCGCCGAGGACGATGTGGATCTTTCCGCCGCCGATCGAGACTGCGCGACTGTCGGTGTTGAATGTGATATCCGCGCTTTCGGCATTGAGAAGGCCGCCGCAGTCGAGTTCGCCGCGAAGTCGGAGGGTTTCCGCTTCAATTCCGCCGCCGGTGCGGAGCAGCCCGGCGCAGTCCACTGCCTCGCCCCGCACCTTGCCGCTGATTTTGGCTGCACCGGCCACCTCGATCTGGTTATCTGCCCGCACGTCACCTTTGACCGTGAACGAGCCCGCGATCCGGATTTTTCCCGCGCATTCGATGCTTCCGTCGCTTTTGGTCGCACCCGCGCAGGTCAGCCCCGTGCAGTGTATGTCCCCCCTGATATGACCGCTCCCCGCGATCTCGATCGGTTCGTTGTAGTTGCCCGCCGGGACGGCTCCTGCTCCTGCATATTTCATGTTTTCTCCTCCTTGATCAGCGAAAGAAATGCCTTTGTCACATCGCTTTCGCCGCTTTTTGTGATGACGGTGATCCGGTTGATCTCATCGGCGCGGAAGGTCTTTTCCCCGTATGCGGTGAAGAGCACCAGCAATGCGTTTTCCTGTTCATCCTGCCGGATCGTCTGTGCCAGTTCATCCAGCAGAACGTCCTCCTTCTTCGCGAGGATCAGTTTCACGCGCTCACAGATGATCTCCTTAGGAAAGAAGGTCTCCTGCCCGGTGGCCGTCGACTTTTTGATAAACCATTCGTCCGGGATGAGCCCCATGCGCTTCCAGCGATACAGCGCACCGTAGGAAAAGCCATATTTGGCCAGCAGCTGCTTTTTGGATATCAATTTTTCGTCCCTGCCGACAATCTCGTCTGTCTCGTTTGACATACTGTCTCCTTTCGTTCACGTTGCTTCGTAACATTGTTATGCTACAGATCATAGCATAACAATGTTACATTGTCAATAGGCAACCCGAAAAAAAGATTGTGAACAAATTGTGAATTGAACTGAACGACCGTACTTAAAAGTTGACACCCCCCTATGCCCATGCTAATATGAATGATAAGAAAGAATACTGCCGAAAGTGAAAGATATATGAACTACCTGTTGTTGACCGCCAGCATTCTGCTGGAGACCGCCAAGGCGCTGATGCTGACCAAATTCAGCAAGGATTCCCTTACCGCCAACGGCGATATCTACAAATTCAATACCTTTATGTACATGGGCTCTCTGGCCGTCATTCTTTTGGGCGGGATCGGGCAGGTGTCGCTTTATTCCGTCATCATGGCGTTTTTCTTCGCGGTCGTCACCATGGGCACGCAGATATTTTTCCTCATGGCGCTCACCTGCGGCCCCATGTCCTTCACGGCCTTTCTGCAGGGCGCCGGGCTGGTGTTCCCCGTGCTGGCGGGGATCGTGTTCATGGGGGACAGGCTGGCCGTGCACCAGATCATCGCGTTCCCCATTCTCATCATCGCGCTCGCCCTCGTGTTCAATATCAGCCGCGAGGTGCTGTCGGCCCGGTGGACGGTGTTCGCGTCGCTTTCCATGGTGTGCATGGGGCTTGTGGGCATTATCCAGATGTATCACCAGAACTCGCCGCACCGCAATGAACTGGGCGGGTTTCTGTTCTTCTCATTTGTCTATGCGATTTTGCTGAATTTCATTTTGTGGAGAGTGGAGGCGCGAAAGCGCTGCCGCACGTTCCCCCTTTCGGGCAAAAATCTGACGCTCTGCCTGCTTTCGGGCGTGTTCATGGGCATCGTGAATCTGGTCAATCTGTATCTGGCGGGGGTCATGCCCAAAATCGTCTTTTTCCCCGCCTCTAACGGCGGCCTGACCATCGTGACCATGCTCGGCTCGGTCATTTTCTTCAAGGAGCGGCTCAAGGGCAAGCAGTGGGTCGGCATCGTGGTCTGTCTGGCGGCGCTGTGTGTGCTGGGGCTGTGAGCGGAGGACAGGATGAACAAAAGAAACTATTCCATTCGCGATATCGCCGCACTGGCCGGGGTCTCCGCGTCGGCGGTCTCCTATGTGCTGCACAATAAGCCGGGTGTGAGCGAGGCTACACGCAAGCGGGTGAAGGAAGTGCTGAAAAAGTACAACTACACCGGTCAGCGGGTGAAAGAGGCGGGCAAGAGTTTTCTCATCCACCTCATCATCGACAACCGCACCGCCGCTTTTGACGATATGTTTTACACCGCCTCCATGATCGGCATCATCGAGCAGTGCCGCCGGTACGACTATAACGTGGTGCTGACGAATATCACCACCGACCGCGGGTATCTGTCCCTCAAACGGTCGATCAAGCTGCACAATATCGACGGGGCGATCCTTTTGCAGAACGTCAGCGAAAAGACCTATGCGGGTCTCAATCTGTTCGATATCCCCTTTGTGGTGCTGGATGCCCACTGCGGCACGCAGAACTGCCCGAGTGTCGGCTGCGACTACACCGCCGCCGCAAAAAAAGCGGTCGATTACCTGCTGGCGACGGGGCACAAAAAGATCGCCTACCTCGGCCGCAGTGATGTGCCCAGTTTTCACGCGGCTACCCTGGCGGGGTACCGGCAGGCGCTGGGCGCAGACGGTGACGGGATCGCGCTGGCCGAAACGGACGCCGTCAGCGTGTCGCTGGCGGTCAGAAAACTGCTCGCGGCCGACCGACCCGACGCGATCTTCTGCGCGTGCGATATGCTGGCCGTTTACGCCATGGAATACCTGCAAAGCAGCGGCGTGCGGGTGCCGGAGGACATCGCGGTCTGTTCGATCGACAACATCCCCGTCTCGCAGTTTTGCTCCCCGCCCCTGACAACGGTGGATATCGACAAAAAGAAAATGGGGGAGACGGCGGTCGATCTGCTGATGGAGATGATATGGCAGAAGAAACCGCCGCATGAGGTGGAAAACCGCATACTGCCGCCGGGCAAGATCATGGAACGCGCTTCCGTGTCCAATAAATAATCCATATGGCAAGTGAGGGAAAATCATGAAAAATCCGTTTGCGAATAAGGCTTTCCGGGAAAATCCCTTCCGGTTTTATGCCAAAAACAGCGTGCTCAATCCCAAAGACCTCGGTATCGCAGGCGAGCGCACCTCGGTCTTGACGCCGGAAAACGCGGCCTGCGGGATCACCTGCCTGCAGTCCTGCCCCTGGTCGGCCACCGGGCTGAACGCGCAGGTCATTTTCGACGGTGAAACACTGCCCGGCACCGACTGGGTCTGGCTGCCCAACGCCATTTTGCGCCGCGGCAAGCGTGCCGGCTATTCGGTCGCGACCCTCACCGTCGTGCCGCCCGCTCATAATGGCATCCTCATGCGCATGGCGATCGAGAGCGCTACGGCGTGTGAGGTCACCGTGCCCGTCGCCGTCGCCTTTTCGGGCAGCGCCGGCAAAACGTCCGACTGGGCGTTCAACGCTCCGAAGCGCGGCTTGCCGCACTACGCCGACGCCGTGGCCGCGTGCGAGGGGGATATGTCCCTGCTTCGCCTGATCGGCGGCTGTGCCGATGTGGGGGGCCGCGAGGTCGATCCGGGCGACGCGGTCATCGCGGTGGCCTGCTCGCTGCCGGGCATGAAACTGTTCCGCAACGCCGATATGTGGGAGACGACGGTGACGGTCAAACCGCACGAAACGGTGTGCATCGATCTGGCCATCTGCCTCGGCGATCAGGACGGAAATCCCGAAAAGGAATGCCGGGATATGCTCGAAAATGGCGAAAAGGAGACCGAAAAGGCCTTTGCGTGGCTGAAAAGCGAGACCGACCGCATTTTCTCGGCACTGCCGTCCTTCAAAAGCGACAACAAAGCGCTGGAGCGGCTGTACACCCGTTCACTGGTGGCCTATACCCTCAACCGCTGGAACAACCCGCAGTTCGCCATCCAGCCCTTCTACAGCACGGGCAGCGTGACGGGCGGCTGTATGTGCTCCTACCTCTGGGATTACGGCGGCGGGCTCATGCTCCACCCCGTTGTGGACCCGGGGACTAACAAGAAAATGATCTGCGCCTATCTCCACGACGATCTGACGGTGTCCTATGCCATCAAGCCGCTGGACGGCGGCCCCGCGGGTCTCTGGTATCACATCAACCAGGAAAAGATCATCTCCATGATCTACTACCACGTCCTGCACACGGGCGATGTGGGCTTTTTGAAGGAGACCGTGGACGGCAAGTCCATCCGCGACTGGGCGGTCTTCCATTCGCTCATCGGCGACGATCTGGCCGAGCCGCAGCATCTGGTCGATTTCGGCGGCGCGGGCGAATCCCATCTGGAACTGCGCCGGTCATATGCCTACAAGGGCGTCATGCCCGACCTGAACGCCCGCCGGTATATGAATTATATGCGCGCCTATGAACTGACGGTGCTCGACGGCTCGCCCATGCCCGAACTGGCCGAGAGAGCCAAGGCGCTCAAGCCGCTGCTGGCGACCCTGTGGAACGAGGATAAGCAGTGGTATGACCATATCTGGGAGGGCAAACGCGATCAGCGCTACACCGTGCAGATGTTCAAATTCCTGAACAGCCCCGTCATCGACGAGCAGACCCGTCGGGGGCTGATCTCGCACCTGAACGAGGAGGAATTCCTCTCGGAATACGGCCTGCACAGCATGGCCAAGACCGACCCCGGCTACGACCAGGTGGATATCGACAACGGCGGCGGCGGTATTTGCAACCTCTTCACCATGCAGATCGCGGGACAGCTCTATGACATGGGCTACGCCGAAACGGCCACCGACATGGTGGACCGCGTACTCTGGTGGGGCACACGGCTGCCCTATTGGGGCGATTCCTGCGCCGCCAACATGAAAAAAGTGCGGGAGGACACCCCCCTGCAGGCCTGCATCAGTTCCGCCTCGGGCGCGCAGATGATCCTGTTCAATATGTGCGGCATCAAAGCCGATGCGCAGGGCGGCATCACCGTCTGCCCCGCGAAGGTCCTGCCCGCAAAGGAACTGACCCTCAAGGGCGTGAAATTGCTCGGCCGCACCTTCTCGGTGGCCATACGGGGCGATCATTACACCGTAACGGTCGGCGGCAGAAAACTGACCGCCCCGCTCGGCGAAAAGACGACAATATAAGCGCGGAGAACACAGGAAAAGGGAAAAGCACTCACGCCATTGGCGTGAGTGCTTCTGTGTTTTTGGGGGAGGGCGGGGATTTGTGCAAAAAAGTGCAAAGCAGTACGCCGAATCATAAACCCAATAGTTCCTTTTTCTTTGCGTCAAATTCTTCTTGGGATATGATTTCCATGTCAAGCAATTCTTTGAGCTTTTTTACGGACTCTACACGTTGTTCGTAAGACAAGTCTATGCCGAGTTCTACCGTCAATACGCCGACGAAGACGGCGAAAGCTCCGCCGAAGATGTGACACGGGACGATAACACTGATCTGGCAAAAATGTACTTTAACGAATGGCGGGCAAATGCCGTATTCGACCGCTATGAGAAGCTGGATATCCGGGAACGGTCTATGAGAGCCGATCATCTCGGTTTTTGCAGAGAATGTCACGGCGTTCTGGAAAACGGCACCGATGAAAACGGCGAGAAGATATTACTGTTCCGGCAGAAAAAAGCATACACCGATCTTGCCTTGCAGCACACGCTTTCCTCACCCGATACTGCTTACCGCATCGTCCACAAAGCATACGACAAAATTCTCATTGATCTTGCCGTTGACGAATATATCCACATCGTGGAATTACGACGCACGAAAAAGACGAAAACCGAGATCGTCTATGAATACTGCGCCGATCATAATAGCGACTGGGTCGAAATTCATTACACGCCCGGTGAGGACGATTACGATGTTACCCGCTACGTGTACGCTGATAAAAAGGGCGATTTCTTCTTCGCCGCCGCAGGCGATTGGATCGTCTGTCAAGCCGCAAAAGAGCAATTCCCGCAAACGGCTGTCATACCGATCACAAAAATCTGATTTATTAATTTTTGCATCCGAAAGGTTTTGTTTTCAGCAAGACACAGCTCGCATTGCTGCCGAGCGAATTCATAGAACGCCGACTCAACAATAACGGTGTGAGTATGTATAGGATCAATATGCAGTCCTGAAAAAAACAAACGAAAGAAACCCCGTTTTGAGGCAGAAAACTCTGCTTCAAGGCGGGGATGTTTTGTAAAAGAGCAGCATATTTGAAATAAGTTTGAACTATTCGCCGAAAATCGTATAAATCGGTCCAGAACCCTTGTAATTAAAAGAAAAATATGATATACTACTTATATATATCTATGGGTAGGGGTAACTATGCCCATTTTTACGAAAAAACATGTAAAGGACTTGACTGCGATGACGGTTGATGCGACAATCCTGACGGCACGGCATGGCACGGCACAATCAATCAATCAGAGCGTAGCTTCCCTACGCTTCTTTGTCAAGCCTTTTTCACAAAATTTCATAGGAAACCACGAGACCATGATGCTCACCGATACAGGAGGACTGTGCCGATGAGTGGTATGGTCTTTTTGCGTTCGGCGTGGAGTGATCCGGGTGCTCCACCGGGCAATGAATCAAATGCCCCACCCGGGTAAATGAAAAACGGTAATAATAATTTGAAATACATAAAGCGAGGTATAAGAGTATGAAAAAGAAAATTATCAGTCTATTGCTTGCGGTCATAATGATCGTAGGAATGATTCCGCTATCGGCAATTACCGCATTTGCGGAGAATGTTCCCGACAGCACGAGCAAATATATCGTCCGGAGCTGGGACGAAACCAAAAAGCAGGTCATTTCCACGGAAGAAGATATCCCGGAAACAGCCCAAGAAATCACGGCGGATACAAGAACGCTTACAAGCGGATGGTATTTCCTTTCGGGCGAGGTTGAAATCGATGATGCGATTACTGTTTCTGGCGATGCACATATCATTCTTGCAAACGATGCGCTCTTTACGGCGAAAAACGGCATTGCGGTGACAGACGGTGCCGATCTGACCTTCTACGCACAGACCGAAGATTTTGACCAAATGGGCAAGGTCGTAATCACAAAGGCATTTTCGGGCAATGCGGGTATCGGCTCGAAACGGCAGGGCGAATGCGGTGATATCACGATAAACGGCGGCGCATTTTACGTGCAGGGCGGACTGAATGCCGCCGGAATCGGCGGCGGTGCCGACGGCAAGTGCGGAACAATCACCGTAAACGGCGGCAAGGTTTTTGCCATAGCGGGCGATTACGGCGCGGGCATCGGCAGCGGCTCAAAAATGGACGATGGCTACGAAAACATCTGCGCGGGCGTTGTTATTAACAGCGGTGCAATCATTGCTGTCGGTCAGGATGGTGCTGAGAATATCGGCGCGGGCAAAGATTCGCCGGCGGTTACCGTAACGGTTGCCATAGGCCTGTACGAAAACTATGATTATCCGGTTTCTTTCATTAATATTGAGCCGTTCCCCGAAACGATGCCTTCCTGCGTAGACGGACACAGAGATTACTTCAAAAACTGTGTAAGTGGCAAATACTATACCACCGAAACGCTTGAACCGGACAGCCTCATTGAGGATATTGAGGCGTGGCTTGCAGGTGAAGGCAATACCGGCGAGGGCAACGGAAAACACGCTGACAAAGATAAGGACGGCTACTGCGACACCTGCGGAACATTTGCAAAGGCAAATATCAATTTCTACATTTCGCACGGGGGCGATCCGGCATTTACCCAGCCATGCAACGCAGACGAAGAATTGATGGAACAGGTTGATGCTTTGGCTGTAAAAGCAGTTGAAAACAGATACGGCACGGGCGTGGGGCTTGTCAACTATATGTATTCCGACGGTAATCTTGTAAAAGAATACGACCTTGTTCCCTTTGGTACCGAAAGCATGGATATCTATGCGGTACTCGTGTACGAGGAAACCGAGCCGAGCTGGTCGAGCAACGGACATAAGGCGTATTACGAAAACACACAGGACGGCTATTTTTACGAGGATGCTCTTTGTGTGACCCTCATAGGCAACACAGATGACCTTGATGAATGGCTTTCCGCCCCCGTGGAAAACGGCGGCGGTATGATCCCGGCAACGGGCGGGCAACCTCTCGCCACACCCACGGCAGACGATTTCACCTTTATCCCGCCCGCAAACTGCGTGTATAACGGTCAGGCGAAGTATGCAAGCGTTACCACCGATAAAACGGGTATGGGCAATATCACGGTGAAATACCAAAAGAAAAACGGCAACGGATGGGACAGTGCAACCACCAATGCCCCCACCGAAATCGGCAAATACAGAGTGGTTATATCGGTTGAGGAAGGCGCAAATTATGCGGCTTCCGCTGCGGACATTACAAGCGACAGTTGGGTGTTTGAGATAACCGCACCGGTTTGCGAGCATGAAAACACCGAAATCGTTTACGAGTGGAACGAGGATTACACCGTTTGCACCGCAACAAAGCGTTGCTCCGACTGTGAAACCGTGTTTGCCACCGAGACCAAAGAGGCGTACGAAGCCGACTTTGTATTAGACACCGTTGGCAACTGTCAAACAACGCACAAGGGACATAATGTCGCTTACTTTGATAATGAAGAGTTCGGTACTGCCGAATCATCCGAAAATTCCTTTGAATTCGGTTACGGCTACCATACCGACGAAAACGGCGACGGCATTTGTGACGATTGCGAAGCCGACCTCACCGTGACCGGCTCGATATTCAAATCGGGTATCTTCCGCTTTATGATCACCGACGGCGAAAACAAAACAGTCACCGTTATGGACGATGATTTACTGTTGGTAACAGAAGGTAATGATGTATATCTGTATCCGTATGAAATCGCACCGAGCGCATATACCGGCAATCTTGTTGTTCCGGAAACGGTCACATACGGCGGCAAGACCTTTACCGTTACCGCTATGGGTACGGATGATGCAAGTATATTACACATTGTGGGAAATCCGTTTATGGGATGCACGGGGGTTTGCTGCATCGCCCTCCCCGATACCTTAAAAGTTATCGGCGAAAGTGCGTTTTCCGGCTGTACGGGGCTTACCGAAATCGTTATCCCCGAAAATGTCGAAAAAATCTGCCCTGCGGCTTTCTCCGGTTGCAAAAACCTGAAAACCGTCACCTTCAAATCAAAAGGTATTACAAAAGCACCTCACGGCGATTTTGTTGTTATCGGTGTGTTTGACCCGGTCAACTCTGTGGAAACGGTCATTGTTCCGCTCGGAACGGCGAATGCCTACAAGACGGAATGGGATTGCTTTGCGGATATCATTGTTGAGGACAACAAATGCACCTATCTTGATGAAAGCGGCGAAACGAAAACAGCGGTCTGCGACGGTGCGATCGACAGCAATACGACCGAATACACGACTGGCTGGTATGCCCTTACCGAAGATGCGGTATTTGATAATGCGATCGTTATAAACGGCGATGTCAGGTTCATCCTTTGCAACGGTGCAACTCTTACCGCAAACAAGGGAATACTGCTGACAAGCGGCAATTCGCTGACGGTTTACGCACAGTCGGCAGACGAAGATATGGGCAAAATCATTGCCGCAGGCGATGACCTTTGCGCCGGAATCGGCGGCGGCTTTAAGCAGACCGCAGGTGACTTCACCGTAAACGGCGGCTGTGTAAAAGCCACCGGCGGCTATGCGGCACCCGGTATCGGCGGCGGCTTCGGCGGCAAGGACGGCACATTTACCAAAAACGGCGGTATCGTTGAAGCTGTAAACGGCGAGGGCTATACTTCCACCCACGAGCATACATTTGCGGATACTTACACCTACAACGAAACTCACCACTGGTACGCCTGCACCTGCGAAGACGATGACTGCAAGGGCAATGTAACCGGCTTCGGTGCGCATACCTTCGGCGATGGCGAAGTGAACGGCAATGTAACAGAATACACCTGCTCCGAATGTGGCTACAAAAAGTATGTTTACAATACCGCAGGCGACAACGAGGGCGAAATCGTTACCGGAATATCCTACACTGGCATTTCGCTGACCCTCGGCAGTGATATAGCTATCAACTTCTATATGAATCTTACCGAAGAAGCAAGGCAGAACGGTACGATGACCTTTGACATCGGCGGAAGGATCGTTACGGGTATAAAAGTTCGAAAAAATGAAAACGGCTATTATTTCTCAACCCCGCTGACTGCTCTTGAAATGGCGGAAACCGTAAAAGCAACCTTCACTTATAACGGTGTGGATTATGTTCAGGAGTATTCCGTTGAACAGTACATTGAAGCTATCATAAACGGCAAGGACAAAGACGGCAATGATTATTCCGATGAAATGAAACTGCTTGCCCGTAAGATTGCAAATTACGGATATTACGCACAGATTTATCTTGAAAGTATCCATACGAATGTTCATATCGTAAATTCCGGCGACGGCTACGACAGAATGGAGCCATTCGGCGGAGAGTTTGATATTGATGTTGCAAAAGCAATAGAAGCCCTTGCAAAGTTTGCTGTTACGGTTACCGGTGCTTCGGATAATCTCTCCCTCTACGGCTCAACGGTTTACTTTGACAGTGCTACGGCTCTTAACTACTATGTAACCGTTAAGAACGGCGTAAAGCCGACTGCAACGGCTGTAAACACCGTAACGGGTGAAACAAAGCAGGTTGAAATCAAACTATATAAGGACAAAATCTATATTGTATCGGTTAAGGATATCCTTGCTACCGAGCTTGCCGATGATATTACGGTTACGGTAAACGGTGAAATTACTCTGACCGGCTCTGTGTTCGCATATTGTAACTCCGTAATTGCAGCACACAGCGGCGAGGGTGCGACCGAAAAAGACACCTTTGCCGTAAACGCTATGGCGGCGTTTTATGAGTATTATGCGGCGGCAATAGAATATATCTTTGAATATAAAAGGATTCAATGAGAAAGCGTTTTACAAGAAACTGCAATTACTGCGAATAACGGAGGATAAACGAATGGAAGAAATAAAGAATAAACAATCGGCTTATGAAGAACCATTGCTCGAAGTCATTCACATGAACGAAACGGACATCATCACCACAAGCGGTGATCCTTATGAAGAAATTCCCCAAGAGGGTGAGTTTATACCTGTAAAGGTTGATAAACTATTCTAAATAACGGAACAACCCCACGGGGATGCTTTTGAGTTTTAAGTATCAAGTGTTAAGTGTTAAGTTGTCATCATTTGGTATTGACCGAATGATGACGGCTCTAAACTTAAATCATAAAACTTTTCAAGGAGGAGAAGTTTATGAAAAAACAAATCGCAAGCCTATTGCTTGCACTCATTCTAACTTTACAACTCGGCATTACCGTATTTGCAGACGGCACGGAAACACCTATCGTACCGGCAGGCGAAAATGTTAAAATTAACGGACTCAGCCTTGTATTGAACGGTGAAATCGGTCTTACATTCTATGTGTATGTCGACAGACAATACAGAAGCGGCACTATGGAATTCACATTTATGGATGAAGAGCCGATCACTATGAATATTACCGATTGCCCACAGGACAACAGTACCCGTCGCTATATGGCAACATATAATTTAAGTGCAATAGAACTGTCCGAGCAGGTAACGCTGACGGTTTACGATACTGACGGCAGTATACTTGCCCAAAAATCCTGTTC
>JAZRVU010000038.1:0-26397 GCA_045599305.1 Acutalibacteraceae bacterium
CGAGGCCGCTGGCCACCGAGTAGACCGGTGCCGGCTCGCCGTTTTCATCCTTGAGCATGATGGAGTTGAAGCCGTGCATGATGCCCTCGGTGCCGTTTTTGAGGCTGGCGGCATGATCGCCCAGGCTGCTGCCGCGGCCCAGCGGTTCCACGCCGATGATCTCCACCGGGTCGGCCAGAAAGCCGGAGAACATACCCGCCGAGTTGGAGCCGCCGCCCACGCAGGCGACCACCGTATCCGGCAGTTCACCCGTCATGTTCAAAAACTGCTCGCGGGACTCGATGCCCACCACGCTCTGGAAGTCGCGCACCATCATGGGGAAAGGATGGGGCCCGAGCACCGAGCCGATGCAGTAGATGCAGTCCTTGTATTCGGTGCTGTAGGCCTTAAAGGCGGCATCGACCGCCTCCTTCAGCGTGGCCAGCCCTTCGGTGACCTCCACCACGTTGGCGCCCAGCAGCTTCATGCGCGCCACGTTGGGCGCCTGCTTCTTGATGTCCACTGAGCCCATGTAAATGTCACATTCCAGCCCGAAATAGGCGGCGGCGGTGGCCAGCGCCACGCCGTGCTGACCGGCACCGGTCTCGGCGATGATCTTCTTCTTGCCCATGTATTTCGCGAGCAGACCCTCGCCCATGCAATGGTTGAGTTTATGGGCGCCGGAGTGGTTGAGGTCCTCACGCTTGACGTAGATCTGCGTCCGCCCGATGGCGTTGCTCAGATTTTCCAGATGGGTGATGGGGGTGGGGCGTCCCTGGAATTCCCGCCGGATGCGGCGCAGTTCGTTGACGAATTTGGCGGACTTGCAGATGGTCATGTAGGCTTCGGTGATCTCATACATGGCATCGCGCAGTTCCTCCGAAATGTAGACACCGCCGTATTTCCCGAAATAGCCGTCTTTGTCCGGATAGGTTTTCAGATAGTTGTCAAAATCGCGATAGGTCTCCAGCATACAGACATCTCCTTTTCAAAGCATGGATAAAATAAAAAAATCCCGTCCCGATATGGGACAGGAAGAACGACCTGCGGTACCACCCAAATTGATGCCAAGCATCCACTTGTTCACTGCACGATTATGCAGTCCGGCTGGATAACGGGCCCGGTTCCCGGCGGTTGCTACTCGTTTGCACTTTCGGCCGCCCTCGTAAGTCCATTCACCGAAGTCCTGCTGCTGTACTTCCACCGTGCGACAGCTCTCTGTGAAGCATTCCGTTCGGGTACTACTCTTACTCATCGGTTTAGTTTGTTTTCTTGATTGTAATGCTTTTCTCCCGATTTGTCAATAGGAAATTTCGGCTTTTTTCAGAAAAAAGCGGCCGCCCCGTGGGACGGCCGCTTCTGTGTCGCTTACAGCACCTTGGCCAGGAACGATTTCAGCCGCTCGGACTGCGGCGCATCGAAGATCGCGGCCGGGGTGCCCTCTTCGATGATGCGGCCATCGGCCATGAAGACCACGCGGCTGCCCACCTCGCGGGCAAAGCCCATCTCGTGGGTGACCACCACCATGGTGGTGCCCTCGTGCGCGAGTTCCTTCATGACATCCAGCACCTCGCCGACCATTTCGGGGTCGAGCGCGGAGGTGGGCTCATCGAACAGCATGACCTCCGGCTCCATGCACAGCGCCCGCACGATGGCGATGCGCTGCTTCTGCCCGCCGGAAAGCTGGCTGGGATAGGCGTCGGCGCGATCCTCCAGACCCACGCGGCGCAGCAGTTCCATCGCGCGTGCCTCCGCCTCCTCGCGGCTCTTTTTCAAAAGCTTCATGGGGCCGATGCACATATTGCGCAGTATGGTCATGTGGGGGAACAGATTGAAGTGCTGGAACACCATGCCCATCTTCTGGCGGTGACGGTTGATGTTCACCTTCGGGTCGGTGATATCCACACCGTCGAACAGGATGGTGCCGTCGGTGGGCAGTTCCAGCAGATTCAGCGAGCGCAGCAGGGTGGACTTACCCGAGCCGGAGGGGCCGATGATGACCACGACCTCCCCCTGCACGATGTCCATATCAATGCCGTCCAGCGCGCGGATGGTGCCGCCGGTATAATACTTTTTGACCCCTCTGCAGGAGATCAGCACAGCCTTATCGTTCATTGCGGCGCAGCCTCCTTTCCAGCTTCCTCACCAGATTGGTGAGGACTACCACCATCACGAGGTAGATGAGGGCCACCGCGATCAGCGGCATAAAGGCGGAGAAGGTGCGGCCGCGGATGATATCGCCGCCCTTGGTGAGATCGGTGATACCGACATAACCCGCGACAGACGTCTCCTTGAGCAGCACGATGAACTCGTTGCACAGGGTGGGCAGCACCATCTTGAACACCTGCGGCACCACGATCCAGATCATCGTCTGCGCGTAGTTGAAGCCGAGCGAGCGGCCGGCCTCGAACTGCCCTTCGTCGATGGACATGATGCCGCCGCGGAAAATCTCCGCCACATAGGCGCCGGAGTTGATGCCGAAGCAGATGATGGCGATGAGCACGCTGTTGTTGGAGGAGACGAAGATGATATAATAGAAGATCAGCAGCTGCACCACCACCGGGGTGCCGCGGATGACGGTGAGGTAGAACCGGCAGATGCCGTCCGCCACTTTCAGCAGCCAGTAGCCGGCGCCGCCGCGCAGCCGCATCGCCTCGCTGTTTTTATCGTAGGTGGTGCGCACCGTGGCCACCAGAATCCCGATGACGATGCCGATCAGCACGGCAAACAGGGTGATGACTAATGTGTTGCCAAGTCCCTTGAGCAGGTATTTCCACCGGTTATCCGTGATGAAGTTCCCGATGAATTCTTCCCGAAGGCTTTGAAACCAAGCGTTCATACTTTCTCCTTACATGATGTGTTGACGAAAAACAGGGGCTGCCGTGATGCACGGCAGCCCTCCGTTATCGGTGAAGATCAGTTGGCGCTGATGTACTTGTCGATGATCTTCTGCACGGAACCGTCCGCGATCAGCTCTTTCAAAGCGCCGTCGATCTTTTCGAGCAGCTCGGTGTTCTGCTTGGCCACGCAGATGGCGTAGTCCTCGGTGACATACTCGGTGTCGAGGATGGTGAGACCCGTGTTGGCCTTGACATACGCCTTCGCAGGCTCGTTGTCGATAATGACGGCGTCCACCTTGCCGGCGACCAGAGCGGCCACGGCATCGGTGCCCTTGCTGTAGCGGGTGACGTTCTCTTCGCCGTAGCCGCCGTTTTCGGGCGTGTCGGAGGCGTAGATGTCACCGGTGGTGTCCTGCTGCACGCCGATCTTCTTGCCCACCAGATCGTCGAGCGTGGCGATATCGCCGCCCTCTTTCACGATGACGACCTGCACGCCGGTGGCGTAGGAGGTGGTGAAGTTGACGTTCTTCAGACGGTCTACCGTCACGGTCATGCCGGCCATGCCGATGCTGTATTTGCCGCTTTCCACGCCGCCGATGATGGAGCCGAATTCGGTGTCCTTGATGACCAGCGTCATATCGAGCTTGTCGGCGATAAGCTGCGCGATCTCGGCGTCGATACCGACGATCTTTTCACCCTCGTAGAACTCATAGGGCGGGAAGGTGGCGTTGGTGGCCATGATGAGCTCGGGCTTGTCGGCCTTTTTGCCGCAGCCGCCCAGTGCGGCGGCGGAGCACAGCAGTGCAACGGCGAGCAGAACGGAAAGGATCTTTTTCATATGTAGTGACCTCTTTTCTGAAATTTTGGATGAATATGCATTTTTTCTGCATATTCATCAAGTTTATGTCCCATATTATACATCCTTTTTTAAAAATTGCAACCGTTTTTTCAAAAAAACTTTCGTTTTCGTGGAAGATGGATGAAATCGCCGGAAAAAGGCGTTCTCTTCTCATGCGGTTTGCCAAAAGACGGCGGCGTCTTTTACGAAAGTTCCGGTGCCGCGGCCATGCAGCGGCGGTAGGACTGCGGTGTCTGCATCTTTTCCCGTTTGAATATTTTGGAAAAGTAACTCAGATCGTTGAAGCCGTTCTGCAGTGCCGCTTCGGTGACGGTGAGCCCCTGCTCGGTCATGGCGCGGCAGGCGGCGGCGATGCGGTACTGATTGATGTATTCCATGGGCGAGTGGGCGGTGTATTTGCGGAAAAAGCGGCAGACGTACTTTTCGTTGAAGCCGCAGACGGCCGCCAGTTGGGCGAGGGTGATGCGCTCGGTGTAATGCTCGCCGATCCAGCTGAGCAGGGTGGCCATGGCCTGCTGCTGGCGCCCCTCGCCGGCGACCGGCCGGGTGCCGATCACGTCGCCGTTTCGGTACAGTGCGGCAAAAAGCGAAAACAGCAGCGAAAAGACCTGCAATTCATAAAGCGGCGGCTGTTCCCGCATGGCGGTGAAGAGGGCATCCACCGTCTGCGATATCGCCGGGTCGGCCGCGGCGCAGACCGGGCGCACCGCGGCGGTGCGGTCGATGAGCGGGCGCAGGTAGCGGCTGATGCTGCTCACGCTGCTCTTGCACAGCATCCCGGCGTCGAACACCAGACACTCATAGGCGCAGTCGTGCGGCTCGCCGCGGTGGAGCGCCCCGCAGTTGACCATCAGCACGTCCCCCGCCTGCAGGGGATAGTGCACATTGTCCACATAGGCGTCGAAGCGGCCGGAAAGGATGCGGTCGATCTCAAATTCGCCGTGCCAGTGCAGCGGCATGACATAGCGCGGGTGCGCGGTATCCACAGCGTAATACTGCGCGGGCAGTTCCGGCCCGCCGTGGACGATGGGCTCCTTGAGTTGAGAGTAGGGCATAAAAACCTCCGAAAAGTGACGATCGTCATATACTTTGGCCATGATTGCACAAGTATTATAGCAGAATGTGTGATATAATACAAGTAACAAGTGACAGGAAAGGGGTCAATACATATGGCAAAAAGCAGACTGATCGGCGATTATCCCGTTATCGGCATCCGTCCCACCATCGACGGACGGCGCGGCGTGATGGGCGTGCGCGAATCGCTGGAGGAGCAGACGATGAACATGGCGAAGGCGGCGGCACAGTTGTTCCGCGAAAACCTGCGCTATTCCAACGGCGAGCCGGTGCAGGTGGTCATTGCCGACACCACCATCGGCCGGGTGGGGGAGGCGGCCGCCTGTGCCGCCAAATTCAAGAAGGCGGGGGTGGATATCACCCTCACCGTGACCCCCTGCTGGTGCTACGGCGCCGAGACGATGGACATGGACCCGCTGACCATCAAGGCGGTGTGGGGCTTCAACGGCACCGAGCGTCCCGGCGCGGTGTATCTGGCCTCCGTGCTGGCCACCCACGCGCAGAAGGGGCTGCCCGCTTTCGGTATCTACGGCAGCGAGGTGCGTGACGCCGACGACGCCGAGATCCCCGCGGATGTGCGGGAAAAACTGCTGCGCTTCGGCCGGGCGGCGGTGGCCGCCGCCACCATGCGCGGCAAATCCTATCTGCAGATCGGCTCGGTCACCATGGGCATCGGCGGCTCCATCATCAGCCCCGAGCTGTTCGAGGAATATCTCGGTATGCGGGTGGAATCGGTGGACGAGGGGGAGATCATCCGCCGCATGACGGAGGGCATCTATGACGAGGCCGAATATCAAAAGGCGCTGGCGTGGACGCGCGCCAACTGCAAAGAGGGCTTCGACCGCAATCCGACTGAACTGCAGCGCCCCCGCGAACAGAAGGACGCGGATTGGGAGTTCGTGGTGAAGATGATGGTCATTATCAAGGACCTGATGAACGGCAATCCCTCGCTGCCCAAGGGCTGCGAGGAGGAGATGGTGGGTCACAACGCCATCGCCGCCGGCTTCCAGGGGCAGCGCCAGTGGACGGACTTCTACCCCAACTGCGACTACCCCGAGGCGCTGCTCAACACCTCCTTCGACTGGAACGGCGCGCGTGAGCCGTACATTCTGGCCACCGAAAACGACACCCTCAACGGTCTGGGCATGCTGTTCATGAAGCTGCTCACCAACCGTGCACAGATGTTTGCCGATGTGCGCACCTGCTGGACGGCCGAGTCGGTGAAGCGCTGCACGGGCTATGACGTGGAGGGTAAGGCGCTTGAGGCGAACGGCTTCATCCACCTTATCAATTCCGGCGCCTGCTGCCTCGACGCGAACGGCGAGGCGACCGACGAAAACGGCACCCATCTGATGAAGCCGTGGTATGAGGTGACCGAGGCCGACCGGAAGGCCATTCTGGAAAACACCACCTGGAACTACGCCGACCTCGGCTATTTCCGCGGCGGCGGCTATTCCTCCCGCTTCGAGACCCGTGCCGAAATGCCCGCCACCATGATCCGCCTGAATCTGGTCAAGGGGCTGGGCCCGGTGCTGCAGATCGCCGAGGGTTGGACGGTGGCGCTGCCGGCCGAGGTGTCGGATACGCTGTGGAAGCGCACCGACTACACCTGGCCCTGCACCTGGTTCGCTCCCCGCATCACCGGCGAGGGCGCGTTCAAGAGTGCCTATGACGTGATGAACAACTGGGGCGCCAACCACGGCGCCATCTCCTACGGCCACATCGGTGCCGACCTCATCACCCTGTGCTCCATGCTGCGCATCCCGGTGTGTATGCACAATGTGCCGGAGGAGGACATCTTCCGTCCCTCCGCATGGAACGCGTTCGGCATGGACAAGGAGGGCGCGGATTACCGTGCCTGCGCCGCCTACGGCCCGCTGTTCAAATAAAGGGGGTACCGCGTATGACCAACAAAGAGTGGTTCAAAAGTGCCGGCTTCGGCATGATGGTGCATTTCGGCCTCTATTCGCTGCTCGGCGGCGAGTAGCGCGGTGAACGCACCCCCGGCATCGGGGAGTGGGCGCAGTCGTATTTCCGCATCCCCAACGCCCAATACGGGCAGTTGGCCCGTGTGTTCGACCCGATCCTCTTTGATGCCGAGGAGTGGGTACGGCTGGCGCAGGATGCCGGTATGCAGTATATGGTGGTGACGAGCAAGCACCACGAGGGCTTTGCGCTGTTCGACTCCGCGTGGGATGATTTCAACGCGGTGCGCGGCACCCCCTTCGGGCGGGACATCATCGCCGAACTGGCCGAGGCGTGCTATAAGCGCGGACTGAAATTCGGGCTTTACTATTCGCAGGAACTCGACTGGCACGAGCCCAACGGCGGCGGATACGGCTTCGGCCATACGCAGGAGGGGCGCAACAGTTGGACGAACGACTGGGATTTCCCCGACAACGCCAAAAAAGACTATTCGCTTTGCTTTGAAGGGAAAATCAAAACGCAGATGAAAGAGATTTTGACCCAATACGGCGATCTCTGCCTCATCTGGTGCGACACCCCCATCGACATCACGTCCGCGCAGAGCCGCGAACTCTACGATATGATCAAGCGGTATCAGCCGGATTGCCTGGTCAATTCCCGTATCGGCAACGGTCTGGGGGATTACCGCTCCACCGGCGATAACGAGGTGGATTTTGAGGACGAGGCGGCACCGGAGTATCCCGGCGAGGTGCGCGTGCTCACCGGGCTGTATGAGTGCCCCGCCACCCTCAACGACACCTGGGGCTACAAATCGTTCGACCAGAACTGGAAATCGCCCGCACAGCTGCAGGCGATCCGCTCCGACCTGAACGCGCGCGGCATCAACTATCTGCTGAATGTGGGGCCGGACGCACTCGGCCGCATCCCCGCCCCGTCGCAGGAGATTTTGCGCGCTATGGGAAAGTGAAGATCAATCGCCGAATCGCCCGGAGAAAATTTTTCTCCGGGCGATTTTTCTCTTGACAAACCGGCGGGAAAAGCGTATACTGGCCTCGTGAGTTAGCAGAGGCTAACCAATGGCGCCGTGATGGGAAAGGAACGGATATATGACTTTAAAGGAACTGGCGGTGGGCGGCTCGGCCGTGGTGACGGCGGTGGGCGGCGAAGGCTCGCTGCGGCAGCATTTTCTGGATATGGGGCTTGTGCCGGGGGCGCAGGTCACACTGATGAAATACGCCCCGATGGGCGACCCGATGGAACTGCGTCTGCACGGGTACGAGCTGACACTGCGGCTGGCGGATGCCGAAAAGATCGCCGTGCAGACGGTGAAGGCGCCCCAAAAGCAGCCGGTCGCCGCCGTGGCACAGGCGCTGGCGCATCCCGGCTACGGTGAAGAGGGAAAATATCACGTGAAAGCGGACGAAGATCCGCTGCCCCGCGGCACCACCCTCACCTTTGCGCTGGCAGGCAATCAAAATTGCGGCAAGACCACCCTGTTCAATCAGCTCACCGGCTCCAATCAGCACGTGGGCAACTTTCCCGGCGTCACGGTGGATCAGAAGAGCGGCGCCATCAAGGGGCACGCGGACACGCTGGTGACCGACCTGCCCGGCATCTACTCCCTCTCTCCCTACACGGCGGAGGAGATCGTGTCGCGTCAGTTCATTCTGGACGAAAAGCCCACCGGCATCATCAATATCGTGGATGCCACCAATATCGAGCGCAACCTCTACCTCACGCTGCAGCTGATGGAACTGAACGTGCCCATCGTGCTGGCGCTCAACATGATGGACGAGGTGCGCGGCAACGGCGGTACCGTGCGTATCAATGAAATGGAGACCATGCTGGGCATCCCGGTGGTGCCTATCTCCGCCGCGAAAAACGAGGGCGTGGACGAATTGATCCGCCACGCCCTGCACGTGGCGAAATATCAGGAGCGGCCCGGCCGCACCGATTTCTGCGATAAGGACGCCCACGGCGGCGCGGTGCACCGCTGTCTGCACAGTATCATGCACCTCATCGAGGATCACGCCGAGGCGGCGGGCATCCCGGTGCGGTTTGCCGCCGGCAAACTGGTGGAGGGCGATCCGCTGGTGGCCGAGGCGCTGGGGCTTTCGACCAACGAGCGGGAGATGATCGAACATATCATTCTGCAGATGGAGGAGGAGCGCGGGCTGGATCGCGCGGCCGCCATGGCGGATATGCGGTTCGGATTCATCAGCGCGCTGTGCGAGCGGGCGGTGGTCAAGCCGCACGAGAGCCGCGAGCATCTGCGCAGCCGCCGGATCGACCGGGTGCTGACCGGTAAATACACCGCCATCCCCGCTTTCATCGCCATTATGGCGTTGGTGTTCTGGCTCACCTTCGGGGTAGTGGGCGCCTTTTTGCAGCGGTTGCTCGAATCGGGGATCGACCGGCTCACCGCTCTGGCGGACGGGGCGCTTACCGCCTGGGGGGTGGACGGCGTGCTGCACTCCCTCATCATCGACGGCATTTTCACCGGCGTGGGCAGCGTGCTCAGTTTTGTGCCCGTCATCGTGGTGCTGTTCTTTTTCCTCTCCATGCTGGAGGACAGCGGCTACATGGCGCGTGTCGCCTTTGTGACGGATAAACTGCTGCGCCGCATCGGCCTGTCGGGGCGCAGTATCGTGCCCATGCTCATCGGCTTCGGCTGCACCGTGCCGGGGGTGATGGCCAGCCGCACGCTGCCGTCCGCCCGCGACCGTAAGATGACGGTGATGCTCACCCCGTTCATGAGCTGCACGGCCAAACTGCCGATCTACAGTTTTTTTGCGGCGGCCTTTTTCCCGCAGCATACGGCGCTCGTCATTGTGGCGCTCTATCTGCTGGGTATCGCGGTGGGCCTGCTGATGGCGCTGATCACCAAGGGCACCATGTTCAAGGGGGAGGCCGTCCCCTTCGTGATGGAACTGCCCAACTACCGCCTGCCGGGCGCGAAAAACGTGGCGCTTCTGCTGTGGGAAAAGGCAAAAGATTTTCTGCAGCGGGCGTTCACGGTGATCTTCGCCGCCTCCATCGCGGTGTGGTTTTTGCAGACATTTGATTTCCGCCTCAATGTGGTGGCGGATTCACAACAGAGCATCCTCGCCGTGATCGCGGGGGCGGTCGCCCCGGTGTTTTCGCTGCACGGCTTTGCCGACTGGCGGGTGGTCACGGCGCTCATCGCCGGCTTCATGGCCAAGGAGAGTGTGGTCTCCACCCTCTCGGTGCTGTGCGGCGGCGCGGCGCTGACGGCACTGCTGCGCCCCATGGACGCGGCGGCGCTGCTCACCTTCTGCCTGCTCTATACCCCCTGTGTGGCGGCGGTGGCCGCCATCCGGCGGGAATTGGGCGGCCGGTGGGCGGCCGGTGTCGTGGTGGGACAATGTGTCATTGCGTGGCTGTGCGCGCTGGTGGTGCGTGCGGCGTTCATCCTGCTGGGAGGTGGCTTGGCATGAATGCAATCAGTATCGTGCTGGCGGTGATCGTCGCCGCCGCCTTCGTGTGGGCGGTCGTGCAGATCGTCCGCGGCAAAAGCGGCGGCTGTTCCGGCTGTACGGGACATTGTGAAAGCTGCCCGAAATATCGCCGCTGACCTCCATTTGACAAGGCGCGGCCGATGTGGTATGATGGAAAAAACGTGAAAAAGGTGATGCAAATGGGGATTCGGCTGGACTACTCCGACGTGCATTTCAAAGATAACGGGAAACTCAAACTGCTGGTGATCGTGGGCACCCGTCCCGAGATCATCCGTCTGGCGGCGGTGGTGAACAAGTGCCGCCGGTATTTCGACTGCCTGCTGGCGCACACCGGGCAGAACTATGACTATAACCTGAACGGCGTCTTTTTCCGTGATCTCTCGCTGGACGACCCGGATGTCTACATGGACGCGGTGGGGGACGACCTCGGCGCCACGGTGGGCAACATCATCAACTGCAGTTATAAGCTGATGGCGGCGGTGAAGCCGGACGCCCTGCTCATTCTGGGCGACACCAACTCCTGCCTGTCGGCCATCGCGGCCAAGCGCCTGCACATCCCGATCTTCCACATGGAGGCGGGCAACCGCTGCAAGGACGAGTGCCTGCCGGAGGAGACCAACCGCCGCATCGTGGATATCATCTCGGACGTGAACATGGCCTATTCCGAGCACGCCCGCCGCTATCTGGCAGACTGCGGCCTGCCGCGTGAGCGCACCTATGTCACCGGCTCGCCCATGGCGGAGGTGCTGCATCAGAACCTGCCCGCCATCGAGCAGAGCGATATCCTCTCGCGGCTGGGGCTCACGCCCAAGGGGTACATCCTGCTCTCGGCTCACCGCGAGGAGAACATCGACACCGAAAAGAACTTCATAAGCCTGTTCACCGCCATCAATAAAATGGCGGAGAAATACGATATGCCCATCCTCTATTCCTGCCATCCCCGCAGCCGCAAGCGGCTGGAGGAGAGCGGTTTCGTGCTTGATCGCCGGGTCATCCGGCATGAGCCGCTGGGCTTCCACGACTACAACCACCTGCAGATGAACGCCTTTGCCGTGGTGTCCGACAGCGGCACCCTGCCGGAGGAATCCAGCTTCTTCACCTCGCAGGGGCACCCCTTCCCGGCGGTGTGCATCCGCACCTCCACCGAGCGGCCGGAGGCACTGGACAAGGCCTGCTTCGTGCTCGCCGGCATCGACGAGCATTCGCTGCTGCAGGCGGTGGAAACGGCGGTGGACATGAACGCGGCGGGGGACAGCGGTATTCCCGTGCCGGACTATGTGGAGGAGGCCGTCTCCACCAAAGTGGTGAAGATCATCCAGAGCTACACCGGCGTGGTGAACAAAATGGTGTGGCGCAAATTCTAATTTTAAAAGAACATAAAAAGATCCGCTATGGGATTTCCCATAGCGGATCTTTTTGCCATTTCGTTCTTACACGCGCTTCACACCGAGGGTGACGGATTCACCATTGATATCCCACTCCTTTTGGTAGGCGCCCTCTTCGGGGGCGGACAGGGTGAGGGAATCGGCCAGCACGGCGGCGCACAGGTCGTCGGCGGCACGGGAGATGAGCGCCTGCAGGTCGCCGTCGGCGGCGGCTGTGACGCGGATGCGGTCGGTCACCTCGAAGCCGGCCTCCTTGCGCATGGTCTGCAGTTTGCTCACCAGTTCACGAAGATGCCCTTCGGCGATCAGTTCGTCGGTCAGGGTGGTGTCCAGCGCCACGGTGACGCCGTTTTCGGTGAGGGTGAAGAAGCCCTCCCGCTGCTCGGTCTCGATCAGCAGGTCCTCCGCGGTCAGTTCGATCGCGCCCTCCGGCAGGGCGAGGGTGAGGTGCCCCTCGGTGTCCAGCTGCGCCTTGGCGGCGGTGCCGTCCAGCGCGGCGAGTGCCTCGCGGATGGCCCCCAACTGCTTGCCGTATTTCGGCCCCAGCGTCTTGAGCTGCGGCTTGAACTTGTAACTGACAAAGCCGGAGGCATCGGCGGTGAATTCCACCTGCTTGAGGTTGAGTTCGTCGCGGATGATGGCCACGCACTCCTCATCCGGCTCGTGGTCGGCTTGCACATACATCACCGACAGCGGCTGGCGGTTCTTGCGGTTGCCGCCGTTGCGGGCGGCGCGGCCCAGCACCACGACCTTGAGCACCTCGGCCATGTCCGCCTCCAGCGCCTTGTCGATCAGCGCGGCGTCGGCCACGGGGAAGTCGCACAGATGCACGCTCTCGGGGGCGTTTTTGTCCAGCGAGCAGACAAGGTTGCGGTAGATATCCTCCGCCATGAAGGGGATCATGGGGGCGGCCGCCTTGCAGATGGTGACCAGCGCGGTGTAAAGCGTCATGTAGGCGTTGATCTTATCCTGCTCCATACCGGGCGCCCAGAAGCGCTCACGGCCACGGCGGACATACCAGTTGCTCATCTCGTCCACGAAATCGTCCAGCGCGCGGGCGGCCTCGGGGATGCGGTAGCCTGCGAGGTCGTCGTCCACCGCCGCCACCGTGGTGTTCAGGCGGGAGAGCAGCCAGCGATCCATCACGCCCAGCGCGGCGGGATCCAGCGTGTATTTGGTGGCGTCGAATTCGTCGATGTTGGCGTAGAGCACGAAGAACGCGTAGGTGTTCCACAGGGTGCCCATAAACTTGCGCTGCCCTTCCACCACCGCCTTGTCGTGGAAGCGGTTGGGCAGCCACGGGGCGGAGTTGGTGTAGAAATACCAGCGGATGGCGTCGGCACCGAATTTGTTCAGCGCGTCGAACGGGTCGACGGCGTTGCCCTTGGACTTGGACATCTTCTGCCCGTTTTCATCCTGCACGTGACCCAGCACGATGACGTTTTTGTAAGGTGCCTTGTTGAAGAGCAGGGTGGAGATGGCCAGCAGGGAATAGAACCAGCCGCGGGTCTGGTCGACCGCTTCGGAGATGAAGTCGGCCGGGAACTGCGCCTCGAACAGGTCTTTGTTCTCGAACGGATAGTGATGCTGCGCAAAGGGCATGGAGCCGGAGTCGAACCAGCAGTCGATCACTTCCGGCACACGGTGCATCGGCTTGCCGCATTCCGGGCAGCGGATGGTCACCGCGTCGATGAAGGGACGGTGCAGTTCGATATCGGCGGGACAGTTGTCCGACATCTCGCGCAGCTCGGCAATGCTGCCGATGGAATGGCGGCAGCCGCACTCACATTCCCAGATGTTCAGCGGCGTGCCCCAGTAGCGGTTGCGGCTGATGCCCCAGTCCTGCACGTTTTCCAGCCAGTCGCCGAAGCGGCCCTTGCCGATGCTTTCGGGGATCCAGTTGACGGTGTTGTTGTTGCGGATGAGGTCATCCTTCACCGCCGTCATCTTCACGAACCACGAATCGCGGGCGTAGTAGATCAGCGGGGTGTTGCAGCGCCAGCAGTGGGGGTATTCATGCTCGAACTTCGGGGCGTCGAACAGCTTGCCTTCCTTGTCCAGATCGGTAAGCACCAGCGGGTCGGCCTTCTTCACGAAGGTGCCGGCATAGGGGGTCTCGGCGGTCATGTTGCCGCGGCCGTCCACCAACTGCACGAAGGGCAGGTCATAGCGGCGGCCCACCTGCGCGTCGTCCTCACCGAAGGCGGGGGCGATGTGCCCGATGCCGGTACCGTCGCTCATGGTGACATAGTCGGCGCAGGTGACGAAGAAGCCTTCCTTGCGCTGCTTGTCCGCCACCTCTTTGGCGCAGGCGAACAGCGGCTCATAGGTCTTGTGCTCCAGATCACTGCCCACGAAGCGGTCGGTGATCTCATAGGCGGGGGCGTCTTCCGTGGCCAGATGACCCAGCACCCGGTCGAGCAGTGCCTCGGCCATATAGTAGGTGTAGCCGTCGGCCGCCTTCACGCGGACATAGGCGGCACGGGGGTTGACGCACAGCGCCACGTTGGAGGGCAGCGTCCACGGCGTGGTCGTCCACGCGAGAAAATAGGCGTCCTCGCCCGTCACCTTGAAGCGGACGATGGCGGAGCGCTCTTTCACCGTCTTGTAGCCCTGCGCCACCTCGTGGGAGGAGAGCGGCGTGCCGCAGCGGGGGCAGTAGGGAACGATCTTGAAGCCCTTGTAGAGCAGACCTTTTTCATAGATCTGCTTGAGCGCCCACCACTCGGATTCGATAAAGTCGTTGTGATAGGTGACATACGGGTGATCCATGTCCGCCCAGAAGCCGACGGTGCCGGAGAAATCCTCCCACATGCCCTTATACTGCCACACGCTCTCTTTGCACTTCTGAATGAACGGATCCAGACCGTATTCCTCGATCTGCTCCTTGCCGTCGAGCCCCAGCAGTTTTTCCACTTCCAGTTCCACCGGCAGACCGTGGGTGTCCCAACCGGCCTTGCGGGGGACCATGCAGCCCTTCATGGTGCGGTAGCGGGGGATCATATCCTTGATCACGCGGGTGAGCACGTGGCCGATGTGCGGCTTGCCGTTGGCCGTGGGCGGGCCGTCATAAAACACATAGGGATCGCCCTTGGCGCGGGAATCGATGCTCTTTTCGAAGATGTGCTCGTCCTTCCAGAACTGCTCGATCGCTTTTTCGCGCTCGACGAATTTCAGATCGGTCGGTACCTTGTTATACATTCTTCTAAAAACCTCCTTTGAAAATGAAAAACGCCTCCGTCCGCAAAAAGGACGGGGGCGAAAACTCCCATTGACCACCTTGTTGCCGCGCACCGACATGCGCGCTTCCCGTAACGGGGGAATACCGGCGCTCCTTACTGGACGGGCAGTCGTTGGGGAGGCGGCTCGGGAGGGATCTTCCCCTGTGATCCGGCACCGGGCTCCCATCATCCCCGGCTCGCTTCGGCCTTTTTCGCAGGCTACTTGTCTCCGTCAATGCCATTATTAAATTTAATATATCACACGGGCACGGGCCTGTCAACGGTTTTTCGGTGAAAAAATCGGTCGATTTTTAAAAATGAGGGAGGCAGGGCAATTGACAAGACTTATAAGGAGTGATATACTAAAATAGTATAATGCTATTTTTATGGGCGCCGGGCACCCCGGCGGGAAAGACGTGCACGATGGAGAAAAAGACGGAAGGGACGGCAGCCGGCAGTCTGCAGGATATGCGGCGGGAGCTGCGCTGGATGTGGCGGTATGTCCGCCGCTACCGGGGCGGCGTGGCAGTCTATCTTCTGGTCGGCATCATCAGCGTGCTGATGGGGCTGGGCGGCAGTGTGGCCTCTAAATATCTCATCGATGCCGTCACCGGCTTCAAGACCGCTTCCATCACCCGTGCGGCGGTCGCCATGGGCGGTATGCTGCTGCTCGGCATCGCGGTGCGCGCGGTGTACAAGCGTCTGTCCGCCCGTATCCTGGTGAAGGTGCGCAACGAGATGCGCGCCGAACTGTTCGAGCGGATCCTGCACGCCGATTGGGAGGATGTGCAGCAGTTTCGCAGCGGTGACCTGCTCAACCGCGTGAATGTGGACGCACAGCGGGTCGCCTCCGCCTCGGTGACGATGCTGCCGGGTTTTCTGATCGCCTGCATCCAGTTTTGCGGGGCACTCGGGGTGCTCGTGTATTACGACCCCGTGATGGCGTTGATCGTGCTGGTCAGCGTGCCGCTTTCGGTGGTGTGCTCCAAACTGCTGGTGCGGCGGATGCGGCAGTACAACCGCGAGCTGCGCCGGCTGGACAGCGATATTTTGTCTTATAACGAGGACGCTTTCCGTAATCTGCAGACGGTGAAGGCGTTTGATGCAGAAGGGCAGTTCGCCGACCGTATGCAGGGGCTGCAAAGCGACGCCTATGAGACCTATCTGCAGTATAACCGCTTTTCCGTGCTCACCTCCGCGCTGCTGTCGCTGATCGGGCTGCTGGTCTATGCCGGCTGCTTCGGCTGGGGCGTCTACCGGCTGTGGGGCGGGGCGATCACCTACGGTACCATGACCCTGTTTTTACAGATGTCCAATACGGTGTCCAATGCCTTTTCCTCCATGGTGAGCACCGTGCCCACCGCCATCGAGGCGACCACTTCGGCCGGCCGCATGATGGAGATCGCCGCCCTGCCGCTGCAGCGGGAGGCCTTCGGTGAGGAGGACGGCAGCTGCTTCTCCCTGCATCTCGATGACGTCAGTTTTGCCTATCGCGGCGGCGAGACGGTGCTGCGGGATGTGTCGCTGGCCGTGCATCCCGGCGAGATGATCGCCGTGGTGGGTCCCTCCGGCGAGGGGAAGACCACGCTGGTGCGGCTGATGCTGGATCTGGTGGCCCCCACAAAAGGGCGCGTCCGGCTGACGGATGACACCACCGGCGAGGAGGCACCGGTCTCGGTGCGGCGGGTGTGCGCCTATGTGCCGCAGGGCAATACGCTGTTTGCGGGTACGCTGGCGGAGAATCTGCGGCTCACCCGTCCGGATTCCACAGACGAGCAGCTCATCGCCGCGCTGAAGGATGCCGACGCATGGGAGTTCGTGCAGAAGCTGCCGGCGGGGCTGGATACGCCCGTGGGCGAACACGGCGCGGGCTTTTCCGAAGGACAGGCTCAGCGGCTGGCGATCGCCCGGGCACTGCTGCGGGATGCGCCCATCCTCTTTTTGGACGAGGCTACCTCCGCGCTGGATGAAAAGACGGAGCAGCGGGTGCTGCAACATCTGGCGGCATCGGATAAGCCGCGGGTCACGGTGGTCATCACCCACCGTCCCGGTGTGCTGCCGCTGTGTGACCGGGTGTACCGGATCGACGCCGCCCGGCTGACGGAACTGTCCCGGGACGACTGATCGGAAAGGAGATCGCCATGGCCGGCTATATTGACCTTCATACGCATATCCTGCCCGGTCTGGATGACGGCGCACGCACCATGGACGACGCGCTGGACATGGCACAGACGGCTGTGGACAGCGGCGTGCGCATCGTCGTGGCCACGCCGCACAGTCCGCAGGAATCCCGGCTGCACGGGGCGGCCTCGCTGGTGGAGGCACGCGTGCGGGAACTGCAGTACCGCCTGCGGCTGGAAAATATCCCGCTGCGGGTGCTGCCGGGCATGGAGATCATGGCTTCGGAGCATACGCCGCAGCTGCTGGCCGAGGGGCGTCTGCTCCCGCTGTGCGGCACGCGGTATGTGCTGGTGGAATTCGATTTTGCCGAGGATCCCGATTACGTGCGGGAGGTACTGCGGGATATCCGCCATGCGGCGTTCGTGCCGGTGGTGGCGCATCCCGGACGGTAGTTCTGTGTGCAGGAGGAGCCGCAGGCGGCGGTTTGCTGGCAGCAGGACGGCAGTCTGGTGCAGGTGAACAAGGGCAGCCAGCTCGGCCGTTTCGGCGAGGGGCCGCAGGCGGCGGCCGAGGCACTGCTGTCCGGCGGGTCGGTGGCGGCGGTGGCCAGCGATGCCCATTCGCCCCTTTACCGGACGACCGATCTGGCCGAGGCGGCCGAGGCGCTGAGCGCGCTTCTGTCGCCGCAGGCAGCCGAGCGGCTTTTACAGGATATTCCCGCCCGTCTTCTGGCGGACGATGCCGATGTGTGACTGAAAGGAGTTCATCTTCGTGAGACGTGTAATCAATCGTGCGGTGATCATCGCGTTCGTGATCGTGACGGTGCTGTTCATCCTGTTTTTGTGCTGGGACGGCCTGCACAGGAATCACGCGCCCGTGATCGCCTGTGACACGGATATGCTGTCGGTGAGTATCGCCGACGGCGAAGAGGCACTGCTGCGCGGTGTTACGGCAACGGACAAAGAGGACGGCGACCTGTCGGATCAGGTGATCGTGGAGTCTGTCTCCGCATTCGTCGAGCGTGGCGTCTGCCGCGTGACCTATGCGGTGTCTGACCGGCAGAATGCCGTGACCAAACTGTCCCGTACGGTGCAGTATACCGATTACACTTCACCGCGGTATGTTCTGTCGGCGCCGCTGCGCTTTCCTTACAGCAAGGTGATCAATCCGCTGACGGTGCTCTCCGTCACCGACTGTATCGACGGCGATATCACCGATCAGGTGGAGGCCACCGTGCTGGGCGACAGCAGCTATATCACCGGCGAAGGCGAGTGGGATGTCTGCTTCACGGTGACCAACAGCAAGGGCGAGACGGCAGAGATCACCACCACCGTGGTGATAGGCCCCGATCCCGCCAGCAAGCCCTACACGCCGAATATCCAACTGACGGATTATCTGGTCTATGTGCCCAAGGGCACCGCATTCGATGCTTCCAAATACATAAAATCCGTTTCGGCGCAGAATGCGCAGGAATCGCCTGCCGAGCTGCGCACGCATATACATAACAATGCGGCCGAGGCGGTGAATACCGCCGAAGTCGGCAGTTATACTGTCACATACACCTGTACCTCCGCGGAAAATTACGAGGGCAGCGTCAATCTGGTCGTGGTCGTTTATGACCCGTCCCTGTAACAGAAAGGATGATCGGTATGGCGCAGCAGAAAAGGGACGATGTCCGTACATTCGACATAGTGACGGCCGCGCGGGACGTGCTGAAGGCCTGGTGGATTGCTGTGCTGGCGGCGCTGATGGCTGCCATGCTCACATTTATGGCAGTCAAGTGCTTCTACCGCCCGCAGTACACCGCCTCGACCATGATGTCCGTTTATTACACGGGCACGGCTTCCTCCACCCCGTATAACCGCTGGAACATGAATAAAAATGCGGCAAAGAGTCTGTCCTATACGCTCTCTTCAAGCAGCGTGCAGCGTGTGACCGCACAGGCCATGGGGCAGACTGCGTTTAACGGAGTGATCTCGGCCAGTCAGGTGGAAGGAACCAACTTCATCACACTGAAGGTCACCACGTCGGCGCCGCTTTCCTCGTATCGGGCACTCAATGCTTTGCTCGACAGTTACCGGATAGTCACCGATCGCTCCATGCCGCAGGTGTCCGTGCGGGTGCTGAAAAACGTAACCGTACCCGCCGCGGCGAGCAATTCCCTTAGTCTGGCAAAACTGATACTGCTGGCGGCACTGGCCGGACTGCTGCTGGTGGTCGTGCTGGCAGCAGCCATATCGTACCTGCGCGATACCGTCAAGAACGAGAGCAACTTTACCGAAGCGGTGGAGGCACCGCTGTTGACCACCGTTTATCATGAGCGCAAGCACAAGTCGCTCCAGTCTCTGTTCGACCGTAAAAAGACCAGCATCCTCATCTCCGGGGCGAGCACCAGCTTCGGTCTGGTGGAGACTATGAAGATCCTGCGCACGAAAGTGGAATATTTGATGGAAAAATCCGGCGGAAAGGTGCTGATGATCTCCAGCGTGCTGGAGAACGAGGGCAAATCCACTGTCAGCGCCAATCTGGCGCTGTCGCTGGCGCAGAAGGGCAAACGGGTCATCCTGGTCGACTGCGATATGCGTAAGCCGGCGATCTATAAGATCTTCGATCGTCGGGTCGCTAACGACAGTCCGCTGCGTGCTCTGATAAAGGGCACTCTGTCACCGGAAGATATGCCCCTCTATGAAACGGAATACGGGCTGAAGCTGCTGCTGAGCCGGAAGGCCTGCATGGATTCTACCGATCTTATCACCTCCGAGGGGATGAGCTTGCTGCTTTCGCGGCTGCGTGATATGGCGGATTATGTGATCCTGGATATGCCGCCCATGAATCTGTTCTCCGATGCCGAGTGCATGGCACAGTTGGCGGATGCGGCGCTGCTGGTGGTCGGTCAGAATGCCGCTAAGGTGCAGGACATCAACAGTTGTGCGGAACTGCTGGCGGCCGGTCATGCCCAGTTCCTCGGTTGTGTACTGAACAATGTGTACACGGGTGCGCTGCTCGGCCATCTGGTACAAAGCAGCAACACCTATGGCTACGGTTATGGCTACGGCTATGGCTATGGTTACGGCTATGGCTACGGCTACGGTTCTTCCCACAAGTCGTCATCCGGTGGCCGTTCGGCAGCGGATAAAGTCCATTCGGGAAAGGAGCAGAAGAGATGAGCAACACGACACGGGATCTTTTTCGCTCCGAGGGCGGGGTCACATTCTCGCTCGGGGATATCTGGAAGGCGATCAAGCGCCGCGGCTGGATCGCATTGGCCGCGGCGGTGGCGGCCGCACTGATATATTATGTATTTGCGCGCAGCACATATGTGCCGCAGTATACGGCCACGGCCAGCCTGGCTGTATCCGTTATCGATGCCCACGAAGGCGGAAGCGCATATAATAATGATCTGGTGGCTGCTCAGATCGCCAGGGCGTTTCCCAAAGTGCTGCAGGAGGGGCTCTTAAAGGATCGGGTCGCACTCCGGCTCAACCGTGATGCGCTGCCCGGCACGGTTTCCGCCTCCAATGTGGCAGAGACCAATTTGATCACATTAAAGGCGTCGGCATCCAACCCACAGGTGGCTTATGCCCTGCTGGAGGCGGTGATCGAAGAATATCCGCAGATCGCCGAGACACTGGAAACGTCCGCCAAACTGACGCTGCTCAGCGCAGATGATGTGCCGCAGCGGCCCTCCAACCGCATCACGCTTTTGAGAGTGGTCGAGATCGGGGTGATCGTCGGACTGCTGACGGGTGTGGCCATTGTGCTTCTTTACATCATGTTCCATCGGACAGTGAGCAATGCAGAGGACATGAAGCCGTTTACCAATGCGCGCTGCCTCGCACAGGTGCCGGCATTGGCAAAACAGAAGCACGGCCGCAACAGTTTTCTCATCACTCAGCGCCGTGTGTCGCGCAACTTCGTTGAGTCGATCTACCGTCTGCGCACGGCGGTCGAGCGGACAGACAAGCAGGTCCTGCTTGTGACATCTTCGCTGGCGTCAGAGGGAAAATCCACCATATCGGTCAATCTGGCGCTGTCACTGGCCAAAAACGGCAAGCGGGTCATCCTGATCGACTGCGATCTGCGTCATCCGCTGGTCAGCCGCTATCTCGGCCTGCCGGAGAGCGCCTGCAAAATGGGCCTTTCCAACTATCTGAAAGGGGAAACGTCACTGGATAGGATCGGCCTTACGGTGGCGAATATGAATAATCTTATCATTGTGCCCGGCGGTTCGGTCATGAAGAACCCCTCCGAAGTGCTCAGCAAGCCGATGATGCAGGAACTGATCGCCACTCTGCGGCGGCAGGCTGACTATATCGTGATCGATACGCCTCCTTGTTCCGTGATGGCCGATTCGGCGGTGGCGGCGCAATATGCGGACGGCGTCCTCTATGTGGTGAAGGAGGACTTTGCTTCTCAGGATGCGGTGGCCCGCGGTATCGAGAACGTGACCATGGGCAATGTGCCGCTGATCGGCTTCGTGATCAATGAAGTGTCGCACGGTGCCAAACAGTACGGGTATGACGAATATTATTACGGTCACAGTTCAGCGACCTGAACTGTGGCGGATGGGGGATGACGGGAAGTGAAAGAAAACGATAAGCACTCAAGAATGCAGCTGCTTGTGCGTATACCCTGCCTCTTGATCTGTGACACACTGCTGATCTGTCTGGCTTCTCTGTCGGCATTGTGTCTGCGGTTTGATTTCCAGTGGGTGCCTATTCAGTCGATGCTGGCAAGCGCCGATTTCCACAACATGCTGTTTATCAGCGTCCTCTATACCTTGCTGATCTTTGCGGTGGCCAAGCTCTACAGCAGTTTGTGGTCGTTTGCCGGGGCGGAAGAACTGGTGCGCATCCTGGTGGCGGTCGCTGTGTCCACAGCGGTGGACGCACTGGTCGAGAAGCTGCTGTTCACTTCCTTGCCCGGCGGATTTCCGCTGCTCAGCGGACTGATATTGCTTTTGCTCACCGTACTGTTCCGTTTTTCCTATCGTTCGCTGCGCAGTCTTCACCGTCTTGCCCGGGATAGCCGGGCACGCACCATGGTGGTGGGGGCCGGTGAAATGGGGAACATTCTTCTGCGGGAACTGAACGAAAGTGCCCATTCCTTCAATCGCGTGGTATGCCTCATCGACGATGATCCCGCGAAGATCGGCCGCTATATGCACGGCGTGCGGGTGGTCGGTGGGCGGCACAGTATCCCCGCAAATGCCAAAAAGTACAATATCAGTGAGATCATTTTTGCCATTCCCAGCGTCAGCCACGCTGTGCAGAAGGAGATCCTCGGTATTTGTCAGGAGACAGACTGCAAATTGCGCATCGTCCCCAGCATCTTCCAGTTGGCAAACGGTGAGGTAGAGGTCAGCCGCCTGCGCGACGTGCAGATCGAGGATCTGCTGGAGCGGGACAGCGTGCAGGTAGACTGGAACGCCGTCACCGAATATGTGCGCGGCAAAACGGTGCTGGTCACGGGCGGCGGAGGCTCCATCGGCAGCGAGCTCTGCCGGCAGGTGGCCAAGTATGAGCCGCGCCGGCTGATCATTTTCGATATTTATGAAAACAACGCCTATGCCATCCAGCAGGAACTGCTCTATGCCAATCCGGGGCTGAATCTCACGGTGCTGATCGGCTCGGTGCGGGATGAGGCGCGGGTGGAAGATCTGTTTGACCGCTATGCCATTGATATCGTGTACCATGCGGCGGCGCACAAGCATGTGCCGCTGATGGAGGATTCTCCCATCGAGGCGGTGAAGAACAATGTCTTCGGTACCCAAAACGTGGCACGGGCGGCGGGCAAGCATCAGGCCAAAGCCTTCATCATGATCTCCACCGATAAGGCGGTCAATCCCACCAACGTGATGGGTGCCTCCAAGCGGGTGTGCGAGATGGTGGTGCAGCACGAGGCCGAGCTGTATCCCGATACGACGTATGCCGCGGTGCGCTTCGGCAATGTGCTGGGCAGCAACGGCAGCGTGATCCCGCTGTTCAAAAAGCAGATCGAGGCCGGCGGCCCGGTCACGGTCACCCATAAAGATATCATTCGGTATTTCATGACCATTCCGGAGGCGGTCTCGCTGGTGCTGCAGGCCGGTGCGCTGGCCAAGGGCGGTGAGATCTTCGTGCTGGACATGGGCGAGCCGGTGCGCATCGACGATCTGGCCCGCAATATGATCCGCCTTTCCGGCTTCACGCCGGATGTGGATATCCCGGTCGTGTACACCGGTCTGCGCCCCGGCAAAAAACTCTATGAGGAACTGCTGATGGCCGAGGAGGGACTGACCAAGACGGCCAACGATAAAATTTTCATCGGGCACCAGATGCCGGTGGACGATGAACTGCTTTTGCAGGATCTGGAACAGCTGGGCGAGTTGACAGAGGGAGAGGCGGCACGGGTACGGGAACTGTTCCGTGAACTGGTGCCCACCTACCATGTCGGTGAAAGTGCTTTGAAAGGATGATCTTTTGATGACTTCTTCTGTGTCGGTGCGGCTGCTGCGCAGCGGTGCCCGCCTGCCCACCTACGGCTCGGCCGAGGCGGCAGGCGCCGATCTCTATGCCTGCGTGGAAAGCGCCGTGACCGTGGCCCCCGGCGAAACGGCGATGATCCCCATCGGTATCGCGGTGGAATTGCCCGTGGGCACGGTGGGGCTGATCTATGCCCGCAGCGGCCTTGCCTGCAAGCGCGGGCTGGCTCCCGCCAACAAGGTCGGGGTGATCGACAGCGATTATCGCGGGGAACTGATGGTGGCGCTGCACAACCACGGCACCTGCCCCCAGACGGTGGAGCCGGGCGAGCGGGTGGCGCAGTTGGTCATCACGCCGTATGTGACGGCCGAGTTCGCCGTCAGTGAGGCGCTTTCCGAAACCGACCGCGGTGCGGGCGGCTTTGGTTCCACAGGTAAGTAAACGGCAGACCGAAAAGGAGACGATCGTATGGGGCTGCAGGAAGGACGCCGGGAGCATCTGCTGCCGGATGAACTGTCCGCACAGGATCTGGCGCGCCGCGAGGAGCGGCATCTGGAGCAGCAGATCACGCTGCGCCGTGCCTACGGCCGGACGCAGAATCTGCTGCTGGCGGCGGCGATCATCACGCTGGCCACCGTGCTGATATTCCCGCGCCGGTATAAGTTATCCTTTCCGCTCACATCCCAGTTGGCACAGCTTTGCATGGCCTACGGCTATCAGGGCAACATGGTGCTGGGCTTTGGGCTGGCACTGCTGGTGGGCGGGATATTCCTGCTGCTGTGGTGGCTCTCCCGCCGACATGAGCGCTGGATGATCGTGGCGGCGGTGTTCACCCTGCTCGACGGCGCCGGCTGCTTCTTCATGCTGAACGTGGTCAATTACGATCATCGGATGTTTCAGGAAAGCGCCGGGCTGGACGTGGCCGCCGGTGTACCCACACTGCCCCACTCGGTCTATGATTATATGCTGGTCTTCTTCATCGTGGTGGCCGTCCACCTGCTGGTGGCAGGCTATTTCATCTACGGTGCGGTGCAGGGCAAGCGCCTGCGTCAGGTGCCGCCGGTGAGTATTCTGGAGCGGCAGGTGGAGAAAAAGGTCTATCACGAAGAGGTGGACTACACCGAGCATCCCGAGGAACGCACCGAGCCTCTGCGCCCTGTCGATCCGGCCTCCGTGCGGCTGATCCGCGCGAAGGTGGGGGAGATGACGGTGGAGGTATCCCGTGCCTTCGGCGTCACGGCGCTGGTGGTGGACGGGCAGGTCTATAACGACCAGAAGGGCGAGGTGGAGCCGACCTATCGACTGCGCGCCTGTGTGAACGGGGTGCATCTGCTGGCCGAGCATCTGCCGCAGGACGGTTACAGCCTGATGACGCTCTATGCCGATGGCGTGGCTGTCGGAGAGAAAAAGCGGTATCTGTGAAAGGAGCACATAAATGAAAAAGCGGATAGCGATCGCGCTGATCGTGGCCGCTCTCATCCTGCTTGTCCCCATTCCGTGCGGGATGTGTAAGGATGGCGGCACCAGAGTGTACCAGTCGCTCACCTATAAGCTCGTGATCTGGAACCGGCTTTATGCGGAGAAAGAGGGCAAATATCACAAAACGGCCGTCTACTGGCTGGCAGACGGCTGCAAGAGCCTTGATGAACTGTGGGAGCGGGAACGCCCCGTATAATGTATAATAAAAGGCCTGAAGCCAACGGCTTCGGGCCTTTTTCTGTTCTTTTATTTCAGCAGTGCTTCCACCGCATCCACCGCGGGGTCGATCTCCTCGCACACCACGCGCTCGATCTCGCCCTCGTCGCACAGGCGGGCGATATCGCTGTTGATGGGCAGTTCGGCGAGCACCTTCACGCCCATGTCGGCGGCCGATTTCAAAAACGCTTCCTGCGAGCCGAACACGTCGATACGGCGGCCGCAGTCCGGGCAGATGACGCCGCTCATGTTTTCGACCATGCCGAGCACGTCGATGTTCAGCAGGCCGGCCATCTTGTAGGCCTTGTCCACCACCATCTGCACCAGCGACTGGGGGGTGGAGACGATCACGGTGGCATCCACCGGCAGCGACTGATACACCGTCAGCGGCACATCACCGGTTCCCGGTGGCATGTCGATGAGCAGCACATCCAATTCGCCCCAGGCCACGTCGGTCCAGAACTGGGTGACGGCACCGGCCAGCACCGGGCCGCGCCACACCACCGGCTGCGTCTCGTTTTCGAGCAGCAGATTGATGGACATCACCTTGATGTTCATGTGGGTCTCCTCCGGCAGAATGCCCATGGCGGAGCCCTTGGCCTTGTTCTTCAGGCCGAATGCCTTGGGGATGGAGGGGCCGGTGATATCGGCATCCAGAATGCCGACACGCCAGCCGCGGCGTGCCAGCATGACTGCCAGCAGTGCGGTGACGGAGGACTTGCCCACGCCGCCCTTGCCGCTGCTCACGGCCACGACTTTCTTGATTTCGCTGAACTCGTTCAGCTTGGCGTGAAGATCCTGCTCTTCACATTTTTGGCTGCAGTTGCTGCAGTCATGGGAACATTCGCTCATGTGAAACCTTCCTTTCGGGAAATATGATTAACCGTTTTATTCACCGCTGCCAGTATTTGCGATCCAGGCTGCGGTACTGTACCGCCTCCGCCACGTGCGGCGTGTCGATGACGTCGCTGCCGGCGAGGTCGGCAATGGTGCGGGCGACCTTCAGAATGCGGTCGTACGCGCGTGCGGAAAGACCCATGCGGTCGAATGCGGCGCGCAGCACCGCCTCGGCGCCCGGTGTCAGCGGGCAGAGGGCCTTGAGAAGATTGCTGGGGATGTGTGCGTTGCAGACGATGCCTTCCGCGCCCTTGGCGGCGGCAAAGCGGTCAAGCTGCCGCTGCCGTGCCGCGTTGACGCGCAGCCGGATATCGGCCGAGCTTTCCGCCGGCTGTTTGGAGGCCAGTTGGGTGAATTCCACCGGCGGCACGTCGATATGCAGGCGGATGCGGTCAAGCAGCGGGCCGGAGATACGGGCCAGATAGTGCTGCACGGCGGTGGCATTGCAGGTGCAGGG
>JAZRVU010000039.1:0-19504 GCA_045599305.1 Acutalibacteraceae bacterium
CACAGCATCCCGAAAAAATTCACGATCTTATCCATGTACATCCACCCTTCAGCCCTTTAGAGGGATATAAAATCCCACTATTCTCATTTTACCATAAATCTGCGGTATTGCAATCCTTTTTTGAGGATATTTTGTAAACAATCTGAAAAAAGCGGCGGATTTCCTCTTCGGTGGTACGGTAAGAGGGAGCCACCCGCACCGTACCGTCGGGCAACGTGCCCATATGGCGGTGGGCGGTGGGGGCACAGTGCAGCCCGGCGCGCACCGCCACACCCTCGCGGTCGAGCAGGGCGGCGGTCTCCTCCGAGGTGTATCCCCGCAGATTGAAGGAAAAAAGCGGGGCGCATTTTCCGCAGGTCGGACGAGGCGTGTAAAGGATCACACCCGGCAGGCAGCGCATCCGGTCATACAGCCGCGCAAGGCGCGCCGTTTCCGCCCGGCAGCGGCTGTCAAGATCCTGCCCGGCCAACCGGTCGATGGCGGCACCGAGGCCGCAGATGCCCACCGTGTTCAGTGTGCCGCTCTCCAGCCGTTCCGGCAGTTCCTTTGGCTGAAACGGCGACAGCGAGCCGCTGCCGCTGCCGCCCACCATCAGCGGGCGGGGCGTATACCGCCCGCCGCAGAGCAGCAGACCCGTACCGGCAGGGCCGCCCAGTCCCTTGTGGCCGGGCGCACACAGCATATCGATATGCATTCTCTCCATATCAATGGGCAGCACCCCCGCCGTCTGCGCCGCGTCTACCAAAAAGAGCAGTCCGTGCTCGCGCGCCAGTTCACCCAGCGCCTCGATGGGCAGCAGATTGCCGAACACGTTGGAGGCGTGCAGGCAGGCGATGGCGCGGGTATCCCGCCGGATCAGCCGCCGGAAGGCCGCCACCGTCTGCTCGGGCGTCTCTCCCACCCGCGCCACGTCGAACACCTGCCGCCCCGCGGCATAGAGCGGACGCATCATGGAATTGTGCTCCATATCCGACACGATCACCCGCCCGCCGTCGGCCAGCAGACTGTGCAGTGCCACATTCAGCGACGCGGTACAGTTGGCGGTGAACACCACGCGGGCGGGATCGGACAGGTGAAAAAACGCCGCCGCGCTTTCCCGGCAGCGATAAACGGCCTCGGCCGTCCGAAGGCTCATGCTGTGCCCGCCGCGGCCGGGATTGGCACCGTATTCCCGCAGTGCGGCGGCCATGGCCTCCCCCACGCAGGGCTCCTTCGGATAACTTGTCGCCGCATTGTCCAGATAGATCATGTGACCTGCCGCACCCGGATGCCGGCCGTCTCCAGCAGGCGCATCGCCCGCTCGGTGTCGCCTGTCACCGTCAGGGTGTAGCCGCAGCCGGTCTCGTTGTCCGGCGCGACGCGCCCCACAAAGGCCCGCAGGCCGTTCTTCTGCAAAAAGTCCCGTCCGCGCATGGCGTTGGTCACCGAACCGACGGCAAATACCTTTGTCTGGTTCATGCTTGTCACCTCCTTTCACATTAACACTATATGCACCAAGAGAAAAAGCGCTTGCACCGGAACGAAAAGCGTAGTATGATAAATGGGAAAGGAGAGATGACCGTGAGACTGCAATATCTGGGCACCGCCGCGGCAGAAGGTGTGCCCGATCCCTTCTGTACCTGTGAGGTCTGCCGCCGTGCCCGTCTGCTGGGCGGGCGCAATGTCCGCTCCCGTTCGCAGGCGGTGGTGGACGACACCCTGCTGATCGATTTTCCCTGCGACACCTTCTTCCACTGTGTGCGGCATCAGGTCGACCTGCTGAATATCCGCCACTGCCTCATCACCCATGTGCACGAGGATCATCTGTATCCGCAGGAGATCCTGAATTTCCGCAAGGGATTTTCACAGGTGCCGGCCAGCTTTGCGCCCTTCTGCTTTTACGGCAGTGAGGATCTGGCGGACAAGATCGGCGGCACCGTCGCCTCCACCGACGGGCGGGTGGAGCTGCACCGTCTGACCCCGTTTGAGACGGTGCCGATTGCCGGTTTTGCCATCACGCCGCTGAAGGCGGCACACGGTACGCCGCACCCCTACATCTACATGATCGAAAAGGCGGGCCAGACCCTGCTCTATGCTCACGACACCGACATTTTCCCCGAGGAGACGTGGCAGTTCCTGAAAACGCGCGCCCCCCGCTTCGACTTCGTGTCGCTTGACTGTACCGAGGCGGCCAAGCGAAACATCTACCGCGGTGCGCATATGTGCCTGCAGCTGAACACGGAGTGCCGCCGCCTGCTCGCCGACGCGGGGATGACGCACAGCGGCACGGTGTTCTGCCTCAATCACTTTTCGCACAACGGCAAGGACGCGCTCTATGACGATTTTGAAAAGATCGCCGCCAAAGAGGGCTTCCTCACCGCCTATGACGGCATGATCGCCGAATTCTGAAAACGAACCAAAAAAAACGGAGCAGTCCGCCGGACTGCTCCGTGTTTTTTTGGTTTATCACGCCGCAAAAGTGTCGATCTTTTTGGCGTAGAACTGCAAAATGAGGCGGGCATCGGTGGAGTCGATCTTCCCATCACCGTTCACATCGGCCACCCCGACCGTGATGGCGTCCGCACTGATCTTTTTGGCATAAAGCTGCAAGATGAGACGCGCATCGGTGGAGTCGACCTTTCCGTCGCCGTTCACATCACCGAGCGTGGCCGGTGCCGGGGGCGTCGGGGGCTCCGGGTCATCTCCGGGACCCGGTCCGGGCTCCGCTTCCTCGACCGTGATGGTAAACGAGGCCGTACAGCCGCCGTAGGTGACTAAGACCGTTTGGCTTCCGGGGGTCGTCATATCGGGGGCTTCCACGGTAAACCCTTCGGTCACATGGCGGGTCGTCCCGTTCGTGTAGGACACCTTCAGTATCAGGCCGTCGAATACCGGCTCGCTTCCTACCGCGTATACGGTCTGGATGGGCGGCATCTCGACCTCAACAGATTCCACGGCGATATTTTTATAGGGGTAGACGATCTGCTTATTCTTGGTGTCCGCCTTGAAATTGGGGCTGTCGTTCAGATCGCAGATGAATTTTCCGTCACGCGCCGTAAAGCCGAAGATGCTGTTGCCGGGAAGCGCGGACAGATCCGGGCGGTAGCATTCCTCCGCCTCGCCGCTTTCCGTATCAAAGCGATAAACCGCATCGGCCAGCGAATAATAGAGATATTCCCCGTCGCTGCTCAGGCGGGCGCTGTTCGGCCACACCATATTGTTTCCGGCAGGCCAACTGCCGCGCACGCTCTGCACTTCCTTGGCGGAGGTGCCGTCATAGGCAAACAGCTTGGCCGCGGAATTGTCGATATAATAGTACTGATTGTTCATCCGCTGGATAGCGGTATTGGAAGCCTGCCAGTAATACTGATCGTAGGTGGTATCGGTCGGCAGCGTGCAATAATCGTCAGCCGTGTGGTCGGTCGCTTTTATACCGTTGGTGGAACGCAGCAGGTTATCGTGCTCCACCCGGCCGGTCACGTCCCACGTGGGGTCATCCCACGTGACATCCGTGTGATAATACTTACCGTCCACCGTCACGATGTTCCACATATGGCCGAGTACGGAGGAACTGCAGACATGGCACTCCATCCCCAGCCGTTCCAGAAGATAACACGTTGCCTGCGAATAGCCCTCGCACACCGCACGGCCGTTCACCAATGCACCGTAGACGGTGTAGCTCTCGGCATCCACCTTGCCCTGCCCGTTCATTTCCGCCAGATAGCCGGCATAATCATAGGCACAGAGGCACGCCAGACGGTCATGCACCAGCAGCACCTTTTCGGCCTGCGGCAGATCGGCGGGAATATCCCCGATCAGTTCGTCCGCCACGTCCTCGCACGCAAGCAGCATGGTGCGGTAGGTCGCCTCATCGAAGAGGTAGCTCTTGAAATTCACTTTGGTGAAGCAGGTCGGGCTAGCGGAATAGCTGACTGCCCCCACATGGAACGCTTCCGGGCAGCTTTTCAGGATCAGCGTGCCCAACATGAGATTGGCCTCGTCACTGCGCGGGATCTCAAACGAGGAGATGTCGCAGTAGGACTGATAACTGCAGGCGGCGTCAAAAATGACTTTGGCCAGTTTCTCCAGTTCATCGGCCGTCTCAAAGCCGAAAGCCGTCAGATAATCCTCGGGCAGGTAACCCGCCAGATGCCAGTCGACCGGCGAGAGCGCCGCAAAGACGGGACAAGCCGCAAAAAGCAGCGCGACGGCCAGTACGGCGGCTGTCAAAGCTCTTGAAATGTGTCGCATGGGGAGAGCACCTCTCTGTTCTTTGAATGTTTTACCGGCGGCGCAGCAGGGCGGCAAACGCCTTGTGAGCCTGATAGACGTCCAGTTTGGAGACCACCTCATAGGGGGCGTGCATCGACAGCACCGGCACGCCCAGATCGACGGTGTCGATATCGAGGTTGGCAATGAATTTGGCCACGGTGCCGCCGCCGCCGAGATCCACACGGCCCAGTTCACCGATCTGCCAGCAGACATCCCCCTCGTCCATGATGCGGCGGAAGCGCCCCATCAGTTCGGCCGAGGCATCCGACGTGCCGGATTTGCCGCGGGCGCCGGTGTATTTGGTGAGCACCACGCCGCGGTTGAGCATGGCGCAGTTGCGGCGCTCCACCGTGTCGGGATAGATCGGGTCGAAGGCGACGTTCACATCGGCCGAGAGGCACATCGAGCGGCTGAGCACATGGCGCGGTTCCTCGCCGCCCATCTGCGCGAGATCCGCCACGAAATAGCGGAAGAAGTCCGAGGCGGTGCCGGTGTTGCCGTCGGAGCCGACCTCTTCCTTATCCGCCAGCAGGGTGATGGCGGTGTATTCCGGCACATCCAGCGACAGCAGCGCCGTCACGGCGGGATAGGCACAGACACGGTCATCGTGGCCGTAACCGCCGATCATACTGCGGTCGAAGCCGATATCCCGCACCGGATAGGCGGGCACGGCCTCCAGTTCGGCGGAGAGAAAATCCGCCTCGATAATGCCGTACTTTTCGTTGAGGATCTTCATCAGATTGAGTTTGATCGCCTCGGCGGCCTCGTCGTCCCCCGCGAGAGGACGGGAGCCGATGAGGATATTGAGGTCTTCGCCGCGCACCACCTCGGGCGCCGGACGCTTCATCTGCTCCTGCGCCAAATGGGGCAGCAGATCGGTCACGCAGAAGACGGGATCGTCCGCGTCCTCACCCACGCGCACCTGCACCGTCTCGCCGTCCTTTTTCACGATGACGCCGTGCAGCGACAGCGGCATGGCCGTCCACTGATATTTCTTGATACCACCGTAATAATGGGTATCCAGATAGCCGAAGCCGCCCTCCTCATACAGCGGGTTGGGCTTCATGTCCAGACGCGGAGAATCGATGTGCGCCGCGGCCACCGACACGCCGTCGCCGATGGGACGGGAGCCGATGACGGCCATGATGAGTGCCTTGCCGCGATTGTTATAATAGACGCGGTCGCCCGGTTTGAGAGTGCTGCGGCGGTCGAACGGGACAAAGCCGTTCTGCTCGGCCAGCGCCACGGCGGCACTGACCACCTCGCGCTCGGTCTTGGCGGCGTTCAAAAACGCTTTATAGTCTTCGCAATAGGCGTCTGCCGCGGCGATCTCCTCCTGCGACATCCGTTTGGCCGCCGATTTCGGCTCATAGAAAAGCTGCTCACGCAACGCCTCTGCCACGCTCTTTTCTTTTTCTGACATCTGACAACATCCTTTCTTATTTTATGTGATAGAGTTTTTGATAGATTTCCTCGGCGCGGCACACCTTTTTGACATACTGCGCCGTTTCCCCGAACGGGATCTCGCGCAGGGTCACGCCGTCGTCGGAATAGCGCTCGTCCGCAAGCCAGTCGCTCACGTGCCCCATGCCCGCATTATAGGCCGCCAGCACGGTATCGCCGTTTGAAAACTGCTCCGAAAGCAGCTTCAGCACACAGGCGCCGACGTGCACGTTCACTTCCGGTTGGGTCAGTGCGCCCGCGGTGAGCAGCGGATCGTCCTTGCAGCGATATTGGGCCCATTCCCACGTGGAATCGGTGATCTGCATCAGCCCTGTCGCCCCGGCGGAGGAGACCGCCTCGGGCGAAAAGCCGCTTTCGGTGCGGATGACGGCGAACAGCAGCGATGGCGGCAGGTCATACTGCGCGGCGGCCGACATCACCAGTTCGCGGTACTCGTCCGGATAGGCGGCGCGCATACACCGCCCGATAGCCGCCTGCAAAAGCAGCGTCAGCACCGCGAGCAGGCAAAGCAGCGCCAGAAACCGCCGACCGATATGCTTTTTAGCCGCCATACACTTCGACCTTCAGGCGGGCGATCCACACCCGTGCCGCCTTGTAAAAGGCACCGAGATCGCCGCGATTCCACAGCACATCGTCGGCCCGTGAGACATAGTATGCCTCATCCGGCTGGGCATTCATACGCGCCGCGGCTCCTTCTTTCGTGATGCCGTCCCGCAGCAGGATGCGGGCAAGGCGGTCGGCCGCGGGGGCCAGCACCGCCAGCGTGCGGTCGCAGATGGCGTCCATGCCGCTTTCAAACAAAAGCGGGGCATCCACCGCCACGATATCGGCACCGGCGGCAAAGCAGGCCGTCACCCGCTCGTCCGCCAACTTCAGGATGTGCGGATGGGTCACGGCGTTGAGCCGTTCTGTCGCCTGCGGCGAGGCGAAAGCCAGTTTTGCCAGCGCCGCCCGGTCAAGCGAGCCGTCCGCCCGCAGCACGTCGGGCGAAAAGGCCGCCGCCAGTTCGGCAAGGCAGGGGTGACCCGGCACAGTGACCTCCCGTGCCAGCGCGTCCGCGTCGATCACCGGCACGTCCGCTTCGCGCAGCATGGCGGCGAACTCGCTTTTGCCCGAGCCAGTGGGGCCGGTCACGCCCAATATGAAGGGCTTATTCCTCAAGTGCGATCACCTCGAATTCCGCCGAGCGGAGAATACGGTTATACACCGCCAAAGAGAGCCCGTCGGCAGCCGGACAGGCCGCATAGACCTGCGTGACCTCCGGGTGCTCATCCCACGCACGCAGCACGTCGAACAGGCGGTGCGCCTGCTCATCGGGAGCATCGCGGTGGCCGTAGGCAAGGCAGGGCACCGTCAGCCCCTCCTCCTCGCCGGAGAAGCACATGGCCGCCACGCCGGGGGCGGCATGGGCGTTGACAAACTGCCGGAATGCCCCGGCGCTGCCGCGAAGCAATGTCACATTGGCGCGGGGGGCGTAATGCTTGTATTTCATGCCGGGCGAAGCCGCGACCTCGCCTTTTTGCAGCATGGCGGTGACGGCCGGGTTGATGGTGATCTCCCCCACCACCGCGCGTAGCATCTCGGGTGTGACGCCGCCGGGGCGCAGCAGACAGGGAATGTCCCGCGTCATATCCACCACGGTGGATTCCACCCCCACGCCGCTTTCGCCGCCGTCCACCACGGCGGCGATGTGCCCGTCCATATCCGCCAGCACATGGGCGGCGGTGGTGGGACTGGGGCTGCCGGAGCGGTTGGCCGAAGGCGCCGCCAGCGGGCAGCCCGCGGCGCGGATGATCGCCTGCGCGGTGGGATGCACGGGAAAGCGCACCGCCACCGTTTGGAGCCCCGCACTCACCTCGCGCGGGATGCGCGCCGATTTCGGGAAGATCATCGTCAGCGGGCCGGGCCAGTAGACCTCGCCCAACAGCCGCGCTTTTTCGGGGATGGCCGCCACCAGCGGCGGCAGTTCCTCCCACGAGGCGATGTGCACGATCAGCGGATTGTCCGCCGGCCGGCCTTTTGCGGCAAATATCCTGGCCACCGCCTCGCCGGAGAGGGCATCGGCCGCGAGGCCATACACCGTTTCGGTGGGGATGCCCACCACCTCGCCGGCGCGCAGCAGGCGCCCCGCCTTAGCAATATCCGCCTCACAGGCGGTCAGTCTTTCGGTATTCACGAACGGTCATCGTCCTTCTGTTCCAGTTGTTTCACCCGGTCGGCGGTGGCCAGCGCGTCGATCACCTCGTCAAGATCGCCGTTCATCACCGCCTCCAGCTTATACAGTGTCAGCCCGATGCGGTGATCGGTCACCCGTCCCTGCGGGAAATTATAGGTGCGGATGCGCTCACTGCGGTCGCCTGTCCCCACCTGTGAACGGCGGTTTTCGGCGATGGCCGACTGCTGTGCGGCACATTCCCGCTCATACAGCCGGGCGCGCAGCACCCGCATGGCTTTGTCCTTGTTTTTGTATTGACTGCGCTCATCCTGACATTCCACCACCGTGCCGGTGGGCAGGTGGGTGATGCGGATGGCGGATTCCGTCTTGTTGGTGTGCTGGCCGCCCGCACCGGAGGAACGGTAGGTGTCGATCTGCAGATCCTTCGGGTCGATGATGAGTTCCACATCTTCGGCCTCCGGCAGCACCGCCACCGTGACGGTGGAGGTGTGGATACGCCCGCCGGATTCCGTCTCCGGCACCCGCTGCACCCGGTGCACGCCGCTCTCATATTTGAAGCGGCTGAACGCGCCGCTGCCGGTGACGACGAAGCTGATCTCCTTGAAGCCGCCCAGCTCGGTCTCGTTGCAGCCGGCGAGCTCGCAGGAAAAGCCGCGCGCCACGGCATACATCGTATACATACGATAGAGCGAGGCGGCAAACAGCGCCGACTCCTCCCCGCCCGCACCGGCGCGGATCTCCACGATCACATTGCGCTCATCGTTCGGGTCACGCGGGAGCAGCAACACCTGCAATTCCGTCGCGAGACGCGCCTCCTCATCGCGCGCTTCGGCCAGTTCCTGTGCCGCCAGTTCACGCAGTTCGGCATCGGCCAGCAGTGCCTGTGCCTCCTGTGCCCGCCGCCCTGCCGCACGCCACGCGCGATAGGCCGCCACGGTCGGCTCCAGCCGGGTGCGCTCCTGCATCAGCGTGCGGTACTGCGCCGCGTCCCCCAGCACCGCCGGGTCGCACAGGCGGCGTTCCGTCTCCTCAAAGCGCTTTTCGATGTCAGTCAGATGTTCGAACATAGGCACCTCACACCGGCTGTCCGTCACGCCAGATCTTTTTGATGTGGCGCTCGGTCTTGATGCGGGGCACCATGACCTCGTGGCCGCAGCCCACGCATTTGAGCTTGAAATCCATGCCGATGCGCAGCACCGTGAAACGGTGACTGCCGCATGGATGCGGCTTCTTCATCTCCAGTTCGTCCCCAATGCGGACATCCATACCGGTGCCCCCCTTCCGATATTTTTCCTATACAGATTTCAGTATACCATTTTGCCCCGCAAATCGCAAGTCATTTTCGCCATATTATGAAAAAACCGCCCGAACGGCGGAGCAAGGTAGGGATAAGTCGTCCGAAAACGCCTTTTTCGGGAAATAACTGCGTCAAAAATGGACGGCATACGACAGTATGCCGGCCATTTCATTCCTTGTTCTTTCTCCTAAAAAGTCAGTTTTCGGATGCAACGCAATTTTTGCGGGGAAAATTTTTCACCCCGCCGAATTGACCATACGGGCGGTGAAAAGATCGGTCACTTGTCTTCCTGTGCAGGCGGCTGCGGCTGCACGGGCGCATAATAGGCGGCACGCCGCTGCTCACGCAGCAGACGGCGGGCACGGCGGCGCTTGCGGGTAGCAAGCAGGATCACCGCCACCACCGCGGCAATGATGAGCAGATAGGGCAGCATATAGATCAGGGCGATACCGAGATCTTTCAGCACCCCCAGCGCACTGCCGAAGGAATCGGCAAAGGCTTCGCCCACCTGCGGGCCGTAGGGCGTGTTGCCGCTCTGGGTGACGGCCTTCTGCCACAGGCGCACGCTCACGGTGGCATAGGCCACCTGATTGTCATAGCGCTTCTGCTGGCCGGTGAGAGAATCCAGCGTGCCCTGCACCTCGGCCAGTTCCTGCTCCAGCCGGAGCAGTTCGTCGAGCGTTTCCGCCTTGTCGATCATGGCGATCAGGCGGTCACGCTGCGCCTCTTTGGCGGCGCGGCGGGCATCCACATCATAATATTCGTCGGTGATATCCTCTTCGCCGTAGGTGCGGGAGGAGACGGTGCCCACCGCGGCAAGAGCATCGGAAAAGGCGGTCATCCCTTCGACCGGGATGCGCAGCACATAGTAGCCGTAACCGTTTTGCTCGGTCACGCCGCTGACATCCGAACGTTCCACATAGCCGTCGGCGGCCGCCACGATCTCCTCCAGTTTTTGGGCAGAGGCGGAAAAATCGCGTGCCTCCACCGAAAATTCGGCGGTCACGATCACCTTGTGGCCGGGTACATTGCTGCCGGGTGCGGCACTGCCGCTGCCCTCGATATCTGCCGTTTTCGATTCGTACTCTGCTATAACGTAGCCGTCGCTTTTGCTTTGTGCACCGCAGCCGGTCAGGCACACCGCCGCCAGCAGCAGCGCTGCACACAGGGCCAATATACGTTTCGTCATGGGAGCATGCCTCCTTTTTGCTTCTTTTCTTCATGCTACCATATCCGGCCCCAAAAGGCAAGTTACAAAATTGTAACCATTTGAGACCAAGCAAGCCGCCCCGTTTTCGCGGGGCGGCTTGTTGTCATTTTTACAGTGCGGGATCGACCTTCACCGTCTCCGGCTTCTGCTCAAGCAGTGCGGGGTCGGCCAGATAGCGGCTGAACTTGCGGAAAGCGATAGCGTATTCATGACCGGAGCAGATGCGCTCGTCCATCACGACACCGATGGGGATGCACCGCTCAAATTCGATCTCGCCATGATGGCGACGCGGCACCTCACGCGGGTTGCCCATCGTCATGATCTGACTGGTGGTACCGAAATCGTACACGTGGTGATAGATGTGGTTGGTCTTGATGCTGGCCAGATTGCTGACGGTCATACTGGCGTGGAAGGGGCTGGCATCAATGATGCTCTTGGGCAGCAGCCCGTGCTTATCCATCCATTTGAAGATCGGCACGCCGATCGAAAGCACCCCGGGAATTTTCAGCAGGGCGTCGATGAGGCCTTCGGTGGAATTCTGATCCTCCGTCGTGCGGTTGTCCTCCACATAGGCATTGAGTTTTTCGTTCACCTCGTCGACGGTATCGTCCGGCAAGAAGGCCACCTTCGACATGATACCGTCGTCCTGATCGGTCTTGAGCACCACCATGCCCACGCGGATCTCGTTGCGGGCATAGACCCGCTTGTTGACCACGAAGCGATTGAGTTCGGGATGATCGGCCAGCGTGCGGACATAGGCCGCCAGCACCAGCGCCAGATGGCTGATGTTCCGCCCTTCCTTGTGAGCGGCATGGATATATTTCTGCATCGGCTCCATCGGGATGTCGATGGTGATCATATTCATGGCGTCGCTGCGGCGGCTCATCACATGTGCCGCCACTGTGTACATAGGGTTGAAATGCTTAAGGCGTTTGCCGTCTGCGCGCATAGCGGTACCCTCTTTCGTCCTGAATTCCACTACATTGTATCACAAGGTTGTGAAAAATGCAACACTTTTCTGCACATTTCGCTGCAAAGGAAGTATTTCACTTGGAATCGCGCGCGATGATCATGTCCTGCCATTCACGGTTGAGGGTGACGAAACGGGCGTTCCAGCCCGACACCCGCACCGAAAGCGTGGGGAATTCCTCGGGACAGCACTGGGCGCGGCGCAGGATCTCGGCATCGGTGACGTCCACCTGCATGAAATAGCCTCCCAACCGCACAAAGCCGCGCAGCAGCCCCTCCAGCGCCGCCAGCCCGCTCTCCCCTTTCACGGAGGAGGGCAGCAGCGAGATATCCAGCGCCGCACCGGTGACCTGCCGGGACAGGTCGCTCTTGCAATAGGAACGGATGACGGCGGTGGCGCCCTCCTCATCGGTGCCGGGCGTGGGCGACATATTGCCCGCGAGAACGGCGCCTTTCACGAAGCCGTGCGGCGCGGCGAGACGCCGGGGCGCCCATTCGATCTGCCGGCCGAAGGTGGAAACGCCCGCCGGTGTTTTTATCGGCAGATCCGCCCCGACCTCGTCGCAGATATCGGCGAAGGCTTCCAGAATGCGGGCAGCAATGCCGTCCACCTCATCGTTATCGTTGCCGAAATAGCGGTATTCGTTGCGCACATACAGGCGCAGAGCCTCATTCCCCTCCCAGTTTTCCCGCAGCACCTGCATGAAGGCCGGGAAGGTGAGCTTCTTCTCATCAAACACCAGTTTTTTGATGGCATAGAGGGCATTGGCGGCATCCGGCAGACCGCCGATATGCGGGGAAAACACATTATAGACCGGGCCGCCCTCCAGATAGGAGCGCCCGCTGCGGATGCACCCCTCCTCCAGCAGCGAAACGGCCGTGCAGGGCTTTTGCGGCAGCCATTCCCGCCCGCTTTCGTCCAAAAGCCGGCCGCGCTGACCGGCGGCCCAGTTTTGCAGCTGCCGGCGTATGTCGCCGCAAAACGCGGTGAACAAGGTCTCGAAGTCCTCAAAATCCACCGTCTCCGCATACTGGTGCAGTGTACAGACCTCCAGCAGGAACAGCGCATCGAAGGGATAATACATGAAATAGGTTTTGCCGGGGATCTGCACCTCCCAGCAGCCGTCGTTGGCAAAGCCGCGCGCCTCGGCTTCGGAATAACCGTACTGCGTGAGTGAACGGAGGATGAGATCCTCGTTATACACCGCCAGCACGCCGCCGCCATAGCGGATGACCTCGGCCACCCGCCGCACCAGCCGCTCATCGCTGCGGGCGCTCAACCGCACCGTGGTGGGAAAATCGCTGATACCCAGTTCCTCAATGATGTCCAGCACGAGGAAGGTGACACCGCCCGTCACATCGCGGCCGTCCCTGCCGATGCCGGCAAGCACCAGATTCTGATAGTGCTGCGCATCGCCGCTGCCGTAATTGCCGCCGCAGATCCACTCGCATCCCTTAATGAAGAAATGCGCCAGGATCTCGCGGGCTTCGTCAACGGTCAGCACCCCGGCGGCAAGGTCACGCTGATAATACGGCTCCAGCATCTCGTCGATGCGGCCGATGCCCGGCCAGTTGCCGCACAGGCGCAAAAAGGCAAAGGTGAACCAGATGCTCTGCACCGCCTCGTAAAAGGTCGCGGCGGGTTCAAAGGGCACGCGGCAGAGGTGGCGGTAATTGTCCGCATATTCCGGCCGGCCGCGCAGGGCATCGAGATATCGCCCGTGCCACACGGCCAGACTGTCGATGGTGCGCAGGCAGCTTTCCAGAAAGCGCATCTCCCGTTCGGTGTGGGGTGCCTTGCGCGATGCTTCGACCTCGGCACGGATGCCGTTAAAGCCGACGCGCACCACCTTGGGAAAATCCACCGTGATATGGCTGACACTGCCGCACACCGGCTCGCCGCCGAAGGTGGCGGGGACCACGTGGCTGATGGCACGCCCGAGGGTGGCGGCGCCCGAAAGGCGTTCTCCCTCGCAGATGCGCAGGGGCGCCTGCCGGGCGATCTGCGCAATGGCGAGATCATACCGCTCTGCGGGGTCGAGCGCGGCAAAGTCCGGCAGATCATCGAGTGTGACCGCCGGCGTCTTCATCGTATCCTGCCCGTAGCGGTAGTGCAGCGAATCCCACGCAAACTGCCGGGTCGCCTCGCTAAGGCGCACCGGGCGGGTGGTGTGAGGTGCAGAGAAAAATTCCATATCGGTCACTCCTTGCGATCACCGCATGGCGGTGAAAAGTATGAAATCGTAGGCGGGGATCGGCTGATCGAGCAGCAGGTGTGTCCCCTCCAACCGGCCGCTGCCGCGGTAGATATCGACGGCACGATACACGCCGTCCAGTTCCACCGGGCCGAAGACCGGATCGGGCGACAGATTCCACAGTCCCACCGCCAGGCCGTCCGCCGTTTGACGGCAGAGGGTGAAAAGCCCCGGAGCGCGGCGAACGAGCGCCGGCAGCGGGCGGCCCTGCACACGGGCGAACCAGTCGGCCAACTGACGCTGACGCATATAGTTGCGGTACAGTCCCGATGTCCAGCGGGACACCGCCCGGCAGGCACAGGGAATGAACGCATAGACCAGAAAACGGCCGCCGTCGGCATTTTCATAATAATACGCGGCAGGCGTGCGGACGCCCTGTCCCGCTGAAAACACGCCCAGCTCCCCGGCGCCGCTCACGAATTCGGAGAGCACCTCGGCGCCCGGCCGGAGGGTGGGACACCAGAAACCGCCGGGGCCGTCGGTCGAGGCGAGGGTATATTCGTCATAGGCGGGGAAATATTCCGCCGCGGGCGGTGCGATCGGCTCCCATGACGCCGCACCGACATCCACCCCCTGTGCTGTCAGCACACGGGCGGCGGGCAGGTCAAGGATCACGCCGCGGCGCATCTGCTCCGGCGTGAGGGCGTGGGCATTGACACCGAAGGCGATACAGGGAGCCTCGGCGTCGGCGTCATAGGTGGTGGGGATGCTGTTATCGGCCAGCAGCCATTGCGCCTCGGTGGGCAGGAAATTGCGGTCGCCCCACAGCCGCAGATCAAAGCCGGTGAAGTCGGTCTGCTCCAGTTGGCCGGTCGTCTCCAGCACCCGCAGCCCCGCCGTGCGGCCGCCCGCAAAGCGGCAGGCGATCTCGGTATAGTGCGGGGCGTGGCGCAGATGCGCGTCCACATAACCGGTCTCATAATCGGGGCCGGAGTTATAGTCGAGCATATATTTGAGGATGCCGTCACTGCCGTCGGCCGCCTTGAGGATCATGTCGTAGCACTCCAGTTCGGCCGCCGACACCCACGCCCGCGGACGGGGATAGGTGTCCCCCTCGGAAAAGGTCTCGATGGAGGGCGGGCACCACGCCCGCTGCAGACGTACCGCCTCGATGCAGGTGTTGAGGCTCAATCCGTTTTTCCAATAGGGCGCGCCGGTGAGGCGCAGGAACGGACGGTTTTTTCCGGCGATAAGGATGGCCAGTTCGGAGATATCCACCCCCTCCATGATAAAGGAGGAACTGTTGGCGGAAAGGCCGATGCGCACATCGGGGTACACCGCGTGTACCCCCTCCCCGATCCGGCGGCAGAGATCGCGCAGGGTGTCCCCCATCAGGGAAAGCCACGCACGGCGCACGGGATTCGGCGCGCCGGTGAGCACCCGCTCGCGCAATTCCTCCACCGTGACGGGACGGCCGAGCCGCTCGGCCAGCGCCGCCATATGCAGCGGGCAGCAACAGGCGGCATCGGCCACGACCTTGCCGCCAGAAAGGGTGAAATCGTCCTCGAACAGCACCTCCCGCACACCGGTGGCGCACAGGGCGTTCACATTGCGCACGAGTTCATCGGCAAAGCCCTCGCTCAGCGGGCAATAGGCATTCACCTCGGCACCGCCGAGAAAGCAAATGCGCTGATAGCGCACGGGGGCGTCATGGTCGCCGGGGCGCGGTGTGCCGGTGCCGCCGTATCCGATGGTGGGACACAGCCACGCACCCACACGAATGCCGCCCGCTTCGAGCGCCGCCTTGTTTTCGGCAAAAAGCGCCGTCTCACGGGTCAGCGCCTCCTCGCTGCACAGCACGCGGCCGGCAGTCAGCATGGCGCGGTCGGCACCGGCACGGCGCAGTTCCCGCACCAGCCCCTGCCGGTGCTTTTCGGAATAGGGTCGATTGAACACCGGGATCCATAAGGCGCTCATACCTCACACTCCCCTTCTTGTTTTCCCGTTCATTGTAGCATTTCCCGTCCCCGAAAACAAGAAAAATTTTCAAAAAGTATGGCACATGGCGTGGGAAAATGGTATAATAACCTCGAACCGGCGGCGGTGGAACGCCGCCGGAATGCCTGTCGGCATTTGAAAACTGCGTTTTCGTTCGAGAACATTGTATCATCAAAACGCCGTGCTGCGGCACGGCGAGCGGCTTTGCCGCTCTCAAAGGCTGCCGCCTTTGGTTTTGTGATATAATACCCTCAAACCGGCGGCGGTGGAACGCTGCCAAAATGCCTTTCGGCATTTGAAGACTCCATCAAGGAGGGATACCATGCATCATGACCTTTCCAAAGAGATCTTAAAAGCCACGTGGGTCACCGCGCCGGCCGCCTTTGCCGCGCCGCGGATCATCCGCACCTTTTCGGTGAGGGGCGCGGCCGACGGCCGCATCGCGGTGAGCGCGCTGGGCTTTTTTACCCTGTTTTTGAACGGCAGACGGGTGGGTGAAGACTATTTCACCCCCGCCAACAGCATCTTCCACGCCCGCCCCAACACCGACTGGATCTACCCCATCAACGACGATTTCACCTATCGGTGCTATTACAAGGTATATGACCTGTCGGCATATCTGCAGGAAGGCGAGAACGCACTGGAGATCGCGCTGGGCGACGGGTGGTACCGCCAGTACGAGCGGACGGCGGAGGGCACCATGACCTTCGGCGACACGCTGGCGGCGCTGTATGCCCTGTCGCTGACCGACGACGACGGTGATCGGCTGCTGCTCTCCGACGGGAGCGAGCACTGCCGCACCACCGCCACCGTGTACAGTCAGTTGTTCCGCGGCGAGATCTTCGATGCACGCATCGAACGGGACGCAGCATATGAATACGCGCCGGTGGGCACCCGCACCCTGCCCGACACACTGCTCACGCCGGACGACACCCAGCCCGACCGGGTGGTACGCCGCCTGTCCCCCACCCTGCTCGGGGAAAAAGACGGCCGCCGCATCTACGACGCGGGTGAAAACATCAGCGGCTTTGTCACCCTGCGCATCACAGCCGGCGACGGCGAACGGGTGACGGTGCGGTTTGCGGAAGAGATTGCCGACGGCGAGCCGGACTTCGGTTCGACCGGCTGCCGGTATGTCACCAAAAGCGGCGATCTGCAGGTGATGGAGGACGTCTTCATCGGGGATGGCCGGGAGCATATTTTCGAGCCGCAGTTCGTGTGGCACGCATTCCGCTATTTTGACGTGGCGGGCGACGGCGAGCCGCTGTCGGTCGCGGTGGTGCACGCCGACACACCGGTCACCGCCGATTTCCATTCGGGCAGTCCGGTGCTGGACTGGCTCTTTGATGCTTTTGTGCGCACCCAACTGAACAATATGCACGGCGGCGTGCCCTCCGACTGTCCCCACCGCGAGCGGTTGGGCTACACAGGCGACGGGCAGGTCGCCGCCCCTGCGGCAATGGCGATGCTCAACTGCCGCGCCTTCTACCGCAAGTGGATCCGCGATATCTTCGATTCACAGTGCAAGACGACCGGGCACGTCAACCACACCGCCCCCTTCACGGGCGGCGGCGGCGGACCGGGCGGCTGGGGCTGTGCGGCCATTCTGGTGCCGTATGCCTTTTATAAAAATTTCGGTGACACCGAGCCGTTCCTTACTTACTATGACCGGATGCTGGCATGGGTGGACTATATGCTCACCCGCCGCACCGACGGGCTGGTGGATCACGAGGAGGGTGGCTGGTGCCTGGGTGACTGGTCATTCCCGGAGGAAGGCAAACTGCCGATGCCCTTGGTGAACACCTGCTATCTGATAAAGATGACCCGGCTGATGGAGGAGATCGCCGTACTGACCGGGCATGAAGCGGATATCCCCCACCTGACAGCCGCCCGCGATGAGGCGGTGGACGCGATCCTGTCGCACTATTGGGACGATGCCACCGGCAGTTTTGCCGGCGGCATACAGGGAGCGGACGCCTTCGCGCTCTACGCCGGGCTGGGCGATGACCGCACCTTCCGGAACTTGGCCGAAAAATACCGCGCACTCGGCCGGTTCGACACCGGCTTCCTCGGCACCGACATTCTGGCGGGACTGCTGATGGAGGGCGGCGAAGGCGATCTGGCGCTCACCCTCATTTCGGCCGACGAGGTGGGCGGCTACGGCAGCATGCTGTCCCACGGTGCCACCACCGTGTGGGAAAGCTGGCACGGCTGGGACTCCCACGACCATCCCATGTTCGGCGGCTGCGCGCGTCTCCTCTTCTCTGCCATACTGGGGATCCGGCAGCCGGAGGGCAACGCCGGATTCAACGAACTGCTGATCGCTCCGGTCACGCCCCGCTCGCTCCCCTTTGCCAAGGGAAGCCGGCTGGTCGGCGGCGACAAGGTGGCGGTCGCGTGGGAGCGGGAAGCGGACACCGTCCGCTTTGACATCACCGTACCGACCGGACGCCGATGCACTTTCCGCTACGGCGGCGATACCCGGGAACTGCCGGCAGGGCGCAGCCGTTTTACACTGCCCGCCGCAGATATGTAAAAAACCCTGCACACCGCATGGTGTGCAGGGTTTTTTCTGTTTTGTCAGTATTCTGCGATCGTCCGCAAAGCGCGGGCGGCACAGCGTCCCAGCGCGATGAGATTGTCCACACTGGTGCGGTGCTCGTAATTGCCCGCATAGGTGGTCTCGATGGTGGCGGCGAGTTCGACACCCGGCTGGCGGGAGACCCAACTGACACAACTGCCGGGATTGGAGATGTAGGAACCGAAGGCAAAATCATAGACAAAGGGAAATGCCTCCCGATGCGCATAGGTCTCCTCGTCCAGCAGTTTGCGGAACCGTTCCCGGGTGGGATTGTTGTTCTCCGGCGTGCAGAGCATATAGGCAAAATCGTGCTCATGCCCATCGATGCCGGGGGCGTGAAGGTCAAAATGCCAGCGCACCTGCTCCCCGGGGATAAGCGCCATGAGCGCCGCGGTGCTCTTCCACACGGGGTGGTCGATGTAGTCCCGGTTGTGGTCATGCGGGCGGCGACCCTTGCCCTGATCGCCGTTGACCACGCCGTCGATATCCATGAACGGGATCGCCAGCACCCGAAAACCGCGGGGCGGATGCTCCGCGAATTCCCGCAAAAAGCCCTCCATCAGGTAGGTGCCCGTGGACTCACAGCAGTGGTGGCGGGAGGTGAGCAGCAGGGTGGGACCCTCGGTGCCAAGACGCACCATGGGCACATCCCGCCCGCCCTCGGAACGGGTGAGGACGCTGACGGGCAGCGCCTTTTCCTCTGCCAGTTCCCCAAACCGCTCGGCGGTGTAGTTCATATCATGGGCAAAATACAGGTCGGTCTCATCCTCACCGAAGGTGTAGGTGAATTCCGTGCCGCCCCGGTTTGCCCCCTCCGACCAGCGCCAGTTTTTCCGGTCGCTGCTCACGGCGGCGCCCCAGTAACCCACATAGCGGTGCTCTCCGAAGGTGAAACGGAGCGTCCGGCCCTGTGCGCCCTCCACACGGAACGCCCAGTAGAACCAGTCCTCTCCCGTGTCCCGCAGTTCGTTATCGAGCCGGACAGTGTCCCCCTCGATGCTCAGCACCTGGATGTTGCCGCCCGTGAAATCGCCGGAGATGCGCATGCCGATTATTCCGCCTTGGGGCCGGCCTTGACGACCTCGTCACTCATGTGGGTATACTTCTTGAAGTTCTCCACAAAGCTTTCGGCCAGTTTCTTGCAGCTTGCCTTATAGGCCGCCTTGTCTTCCCATGTGTTTTCGGGGATCAGCAGCTCGGAGGGCACGCCCTCGATGGTGGTGGGCACCTGCACGCCGAAGGTCGGATCGGTCACGAACGCGCTCTTCTCGATCTCGCCGGTGAGGGCGGCGGTGACCATGGCACGGGTGTAGGACAGCTTCATGCGCTTGCCGGTGCCGTTCCAGCCGGTGTTGACCAGATA
>JAZRVU010000040.1:0-11953 GCA_045599305.1 Acutalibacteraceae bacterium
GCCGTGAATATAATATCAACAAATCAACAGCGGAGATGAATACCATGCAGTTACTGTTTTTGGGGACAGGCGCGGCCGACGGCCTGCGCACGGTCTTTACCGACTTTTCGGACAAAAATAGGCGGCGCTGCTCCGCAGCACTGCTGGACGGGCGCATCCTGTTCGATTGCGGCCCGCACATTTTCAACGCGATGCAGGCCGCGGGAGTCGAGCCCGCGGATATCACCGATATTTTTCTGACGCATCTGCACGGCGACCATTACGTCCGCGAAAACATTGAAAAAATCGCCGCGGCCGGTGACAGGGCACTGCGCCTGTGGTTCCGTGAGGACGCCGACGTACCCGCGATGGCCAATGTCGAGCCCCACCCGATGACGCCGTATCGGGCATACGCCTGCGGCGGGTACACCTTCACGGGCGTGCTGGCCAACCACGAAGCGTTCCCGCAGCACCTCATGGCGGAAAAGGACGGCAAAAAACTGTTTTACGGCACCGACGGTGCGTGGATGCTCGGTGACACGGTGCGTTATCTTCAGGACAAGTGCTGTGATGCCGTCATTCTGGACTGCACGGTGGGTGACTATGTCGGCGATTACCGCATGGGCGAGCACAACAGCCTGCCGATGATCCGCATGATGAAGGCCTCCATGCAGACACTGCACATCATCGGTGAGAACACCAAAATGTATCTGACGCACATGGCCATGTGCCTGCACAAAAGCCACAGCGAGACTGCAAAGATCTGCAAAGCGGATGACATCACGGTCGCTTACGACGGACTGACGATCGACATCTGAACGCCATTACCAAAATACCCGTTCCCGGACAATGCCGGGAACGGGTATTTTTCTTTATCGGACCGTAATACGGTCATCGACCGTCTGGTAGGCGGACAGGTCGCCGTCCAGAGAATTGATGTAGTCGATCAGCACCTGATAGTCACAGATCGATTCATCGATGACCAGCTCATGGTCGGCCAGCGCAAGACCCATGCCGCTGCCGCCGTTTTTGATCATGTGGTTATGCGAAGCAAGGGTATAGACGGCTGCCGGGTCGATCGGCTGATACGTCCCGCCGCGCAGCACCTGCACGTCGGTCACCCGGCGGGTCTCCCCCACGCGGAGGAGCATATCGTCCCCGTCCGTTTCCACCGAAGACGGCACCGAGGTATCGACGGTGAATTTCAAACCGGATACCTGCTGAAAACTGCCATCTTCGCCTACCGCCTGTCCTGCCAAGGCGTATGTCGATTCCGTGCGGCGATAGAAATACTCCAACATATCCAGCAATTCGGCGCCCGTGACCTTGACCACGCAAAGCGTATTGCCGAAAGGATTCACCGAAATGATGTCACCATAGGTGATATCACCGGCGTGCAGGTCGGCGCGGATGCCGCCGCCGTTGCACATACCGATATCCGCCGCGCCGACCATGCGGTAGGCATCGGCAACCAGATCGCCGAGTGCCACCTCACGCGCACGCACCATGCGTACGCCGTCGGTGTCGGCACAGGAAAGTTCGGTATCGCTGCGGGCCACTACCTGAGTAAGGCGCGCTTCATATTCGCTTTGTATATTCTTGATAAACGCGTCCGTCCGGGCATCTTTTTCGGGATAATCGCTGATGTAACCGACAGACAAAAAGCCGTCCGCACTGATGACCAGCTGGCCGATGTTGTTGAGTTTGGTACCGGCCTGTGACAGCAGCACCTCTTTGCCCGCCGCATTCTTCACCACATTGCAGGGAAGCTCGGTGTGAGAATGGGCGTCCAGCACCGCATCAATGCCGTCGGTGTGCGCGATCACATCCGGCGCGGTGTAGGGGGCGTCCGCATCGTCCACGCCCAGATGAGAGAGCAGTACCACATAGTCGGCGCCCTGCCGGCGGCAGTCGTCCGCCGCCGCCTGCACCCGCTCGTAAAGTGCCTGTCCGTCATTTTCGGCGGCGAAGGAATAGACGCGCTTGCCGTCCTCGTCAAAATAGGCAGGCGTGGACTCGCGGGGCGACCACGGCGTGGTCACACCGACAAAGCCCACCTTCCGTGTGCCGTAGGTCTTGACCGCACAGGGCGCGGTCGCGGCCAGCGCATTTTGTCCGCTGCCCGAATAGGTGATGTTGCAGCAGAGGTACTGCGCCTTGGCACGGGCGATGTTGGCAGCCAGCTGCTCCATGCCGAAATCAAATTCGTGGTTGCCGACAATGGCGAAATCGTAACCGACCTCGTTCATCATGTCAATAACACACTCACCTTTGGAAACGGCGCCGATATAACTGCCCTGCACATGATCACCGCAGTCCACCAGCGTCACATAGGCGTGGCTTTTTTCGAGTTCTTTCTTGTAAGCGGCAAGACCGGCGTAGCCGATATCGTCGTCGATGCCGCAATGCACATCGTTGGTGAAGAGGATCAGGATGTCCTCCGGTGATACAGACGCAGCCGTCTCCTTCCTGGTGCATCCGCCCGCACACACAGCGGTGAACAGCAGCAGGAATGCCAGCAAAACGGATGTAACTTTTTGCATGATCGGTCCCCCCCCTTGAGGACATTCTATCACATCCGTTTGGCTTTTTCAAGGAAAAAGCGTATGTTAATAATGATTTAAACCGGGCAAAAACGCAGTTCTTTGCCCTCGTAATAGTACACACGGGGCGGCTGCGAACAGATACCGATGTTGTAAACGCGCTCCTCACGCGCGATCAGCAGGGTATCGTTTTGGCCATCGAAGCCGACCAGACGCAACTGGCAATCCGACGTGGTGTAGCACAGGCGATCGTTCACCACTCCATGTACCGCATCGACATTTTCGGCCAGCGGCTGCTCACGTCCACGCAGCCACAGGCAGTTGTCCCGCACGAACACGATACCCTTTTCGGTGAGGAAAAAGCCCGTCACACCCGGCTCCAGCACAGTGCGACGGGCTGTGCGGAGCGTTAGGGAGATCAGCCCGTCTTTTTCGCTGATGTAATAGACCGAACGGCCGTCGTAGGCGCAGTTTTTAAACAGCACATCGCTTTCCTCTATCAGACACTTTTCATATGTATGGCGAATGCCGTTGAGCAGGAACACGCCGCACGAACGCACCAGAATATAACCGTCGGTGTAGGGAATGAACCCATACACCTGCATATCTATGGTGGAACCGGAACCGTGAGACAGACCACGGAACAGTTCCTCCGCCCCGAGATAGGAGTCCTGCACGCCGGATTTCAGCACACCGCGGTCGAATTTCCATTCGAAGGTGTCCAGATCGACACGGCAGATCTCATAGAACGGGCGGCCGACCATAACGGCCAGACGGCCGTCCGGCTCCCGGCCATAGCCCATGATGAGCTGCGGATTGTTCAAGGTGGCGATTGGGTCCATGTAGAGCGTCTCTTTTTCGTCCGTCTGCTTGTTGATCCCGGTCACCGATTCCTGATCATTCTGCAAAAGCAGGTAGTCGTCAAATTCAATGAGCAGCCCCCCGGTGTTATAGATCACGCCATCCGCCCGCCGACAGGAGCACAACCCCGCGCACAGGGCGCACACCAGCAAAAGGCAAAGCAGCCGTTTCATGCACGGGCACCCCCTTTCGTGCTGCGGACGTAGGTTTCGACCGCATAGACGGCCAGCGCCGTGATCAGCACCGGCCCGATGATCAGGAACGCCCACTGCGTCACACCGAAGACCGCCTGTGCGAAAAAGCCACTGCCGCAGAGCATGCCGGCGGGATTGGGCAACTCGTATAGTGTCGGACGTTGCTTGAGCAAAAACCACGGCACGAGCATCAGCGCGCTCCCCGCGAAAACTGCGGTGAGACTGCGGCGTGTGGCTGCCGAAAAAGCGGCCGCAACCATCTGCGCCAGCAGGATCCCGCACAGGCGCAATGCCCGGGATGCCAGATATGTCTGCCCCAATGTGAGCGACAGCGGCGAATCACCGAAATCGCTCAAGGTCTGCAAAGGATATCCCCATGCGGTGAAGAGATCGTACCGTGAGGCCAAAAAGGCAAAATCCACTGCCTCGAACAACAGCCACACCGCCGCACCGGCCATGCAGGACACCGCCAGCACCCGGACACCGAATCCGCGGCGCCCGTTGCGGCAGGTGCGCAACGTGTCGGCCATACCGCTCTCCCATTCGCGTGAAAAGGCCAGTCCGCCGAACAGCACCGCCAACAACACCGCCAGTACATCGGGAGCGGAATCGCACAACACCTTTTCCCACCCGCGGGTATCGGCAATGTAGCGGTGCGCCGGGTCAGCCGATACATAGGTGCCGACCGATTTCAGCCGATCCCACACATTGTCGGACACGGTGGACTGTTTTTCATAGGGTGCCGCTTCTTTACCCTTGAGCATACTCTCCATCTGTGCGATCGCCTGTGCCTGATCCGCCTCCTGTGCCGCTGTCTCAGCCGCAAAAAAGGCCTCGCTCTCCGCGTCCGACCGGCCGCCGTAGGCATCCATCAGTATCTGCCATTCCGCACGCTCGGAGGGCAGATGAAAATAGTGCCAGGTGGGCTCGGCCGCATCGGACGCCACCCGCACCGCCAGCAAAAGCACCACGGCCGCCAGCAGATACTGCTTGACCAGCCGCTTGCGCCATTCGCCGCCGCCGCTTTTGAAAGAGATCGTTGGCAGGCGGAGCGTCGGCCAATGCCACAGACGTCTTCTGATCGGCCGCTGTGCCGCATAGATGGCCACGATCAGTGCCGCCGCCAACAACGTCATTGCCACCGGAAGTACCACGATGGTGAGCAGGGGGTACCCGCACACATTCACCGTGCTGAACGAGCGGGCATATTGGGAGAACAGCACCATCGACAACGGATTGACCATCATCACCACATCGCCCAGCGCCATCATGGCAAACAGATAGGCGAAGCTGAAGAAAAACGCCACATAGGTGCGGCGGCAGAGCGCCGAAATAAGCGCCACCACCAGCGCCGCCACCCACAGGCCGAAAATTTTGACCGCCCAGTTGAGCAGGATGAAACCGCCGATGGTGAGATCAAGCGGGGTATCGTGATATTCCGCCGCCCCGCAGAGAGGGGTCTGCCACATCTCGAACGGATAGATGGTCTGATAATAGATCAAGTCGACGGCGAAGAGCATGAGTGCGCTGACCGCGGTGAAGATCAGCACCGCCAGCAGTTTGGCGCGCACCGTGCGCTGCCGGCCGAAACGCGCCGTGCGCTGCAGCACGTCCATGCCGCATTCGTGCTCGGCACAAAACAGCGGTGTCACCGCGATGAGCAGCAGCATCACGCACAGGAAGGAGGAAAAATCCGCGCTGCCGTAATACCGGTCGCCAAACCCTTCATAGTCATAATACCCGCTGATGCCGCGCGCCGAATAGACCCGCTTCATCAGTTTCAGCCGCCGCAATTCATAGATGTGCCCGGTGCCCTCCAGTTCGGACAGGCGCTCGTCCACAATAGCGTTCAGTTCATCGACACGATAACTGTAGTCGTAGGTGTCGCTCATGTCATCGAGTATTTTCTTATAGAATTCGGCGTCCCATTCCGTTTCGGGCTGAATGGTGCCGTTTTGAAGCCCCTCGCAATGTGCGACCAATGCGGCGGCCTTTTCATCCGAAAGGGGGCCCTCCCACTGCGCCATGATCTCGTGATACCGACCCATGTAATCCGACCCTTTAAACACGTCGGCGTGCAGAACCAACAGATTATAGATATTCAAAGCCAGAAACGCCGCCAGTGTCACGATCACTGCCCGGCGACTGAATATTTTTTTCAGTTCATACCCCAGAATGCTCATAACGTTACCTCACCGAATTCGCGCAGGTAGACGTCCTCCAGAGTGGGGCGCACCGCTGCGGCTTCGGGGGCGGGGGCTTGCTCGCTCACCACCCGCAGCAGAAACCCGCCGGGCAGCTGCCGCACATTGCTCACCAGTGACTGCGCCATCACGCGGCTGACCTCCGCCTCGTCGGCAACGGTGAATTCCCACACCGCGTTTTGCAGCGGCTCGGTCAGCTGCTCCACCGTGCCCTCGCGCAGCAGACGCCCCCCCTTCAAAAGCAGGATATCCTTGGCTATGTATTCCACATCGGGCACGATGTGGGTGGCCAACAGCACCGTGCGCTCCTCACCGAGCCGCGAGATCAGATTGCGAAAGCGCACCCGCTCCAGCGGATCCAACCCCGCGGTGGGCTCGTCCAGAATCAGCAGGTCGGGATCGTTGAGCATAGCCTGCGCAATGCCCAGCCGCTGGCGCATACCGCCCGAACAGGCGCCCACCGTCTTTTTGCGCTCGTCGGCCAGATTGACAAAGGTGAGCAGTTCCTCACTGCGGGCACGGGCGCGGGCGGGGCTCATCCCCTTGAGCCGCGCCATATACAGCAAAAACTCCCAAATGGTGTAGTTATCGTAAAAGCGCGGCGCCTGCGGCAGATAGCCGATATGGTCGAAATAGGCATTGCCCCATTCGGCCGGGGTGCGCCCGCCGAACGCGATGCGCCCGCTGTCCGGGCGGCGCAGGCCTACGATCAGTGAGATCAGCGTCGTTTTGCCGGCGCCGTTGGCTCCCAGCAGACCGTAGACCCCGCCGTCCAATGTCACACTGAAATCATACAGTGCGGGGCGGGCCCGTCGGTTATAGGAAAAATTCACGTTTTGCAGTTCCAGTTTTTTCATTGTCACTCCTCTTTCCCTTGCAGGCCCGCCGCGCTCTGCTCATTGCGGGAACGTGTGTGTATATGTGTGTGTATGTGTGTCAGCCCTCCGGGGTGCTGATCCAGACCACCGGCGTGGTGCAGACGCGGATCAACCGCCCCTGCGCCGTGCGCTTCTTCATGCCGGGGACCAGCGGGATGAGCATGAGCTGCAGCGCGTGCGCATCGGTGAACTCCGTGAAATCCAGATCGAGCGAGAGCACCACACCGCTTTCGCCGTTGTTATTCGGGAGCCGGGCATCCGCATAGTATTTGCCCTCGAACACGGGGGCAAACTCGCCGTCCAGCCGCATCATCAGGCGATAGAGCGGCGTGCACATATCACCTCCGCACAGGTCGATGCGCAGGCGGTTTCCCTCCTCCAGCGGGAAGGCATAGGCGCCCACGGTGTACCCGGCCTCCTCCATCTTCTGATTATAGGCGTCGATATCGCCGTTCTCGTTCATGAGGTCCATCCACTCCGCCGTGCGTGCCTCACGGGTGGGATTCACCACCGTGGGGCGCAGAAGATAGAAATTATCCTCCGTGATGTCGGTGACCCCCGTCTCGATTTGCAGGGCATCCACCGTCTGCTGGGTCGGGGCCTCAGCCTCGAAATTCACGGGATAGCAGCCCGTCGAAGCGGAATGGCACCAGTTGCCCTTATCGCATTCTTCATATTCGGGACGATAGTTGGGGGAAGGCGTGATGACCACGAAGAGCGCCAGACAGTCCCCCGCATGGCCGCACACCGGTGTGAAGGTGATGGGCAATGTGTAGTCGGTGTCCCGCCGGGCGTCGAAATAGTATTCCTCCACCTCCTGCGGGCAGGCGGGGACGCCCTCGGCCTCCCCCACCGTGAAGGGCTGCGGCACGCCGTTCAAAAACAGGCGAATGCCCAACTGCTCCCCCACGTCGGCCAACACCTTTCCATCGTCCTCATGCTCGATCACAAAACCAAAGGAGAGCGGCTCACCTGTGTAGCGAAAGAGTTCTGCATCCTCTACCGCCTTGGCGCTAGCCACAATATATGTGCCAAACCCCCGCGGCATGGCCGGCAAGGAGGTGAAGGCTGTCTCGGTACTGTTTGTCTTCAACTGTTTGACGGCGTTATTTTCCACAGGTGCTGTCCGGTTACAGCCGCACAAACCGCACAGCAGTGCACCGATCAGCACCACACTGCACACACGTTTTAACATTTTTTGCATAACCATTTCTCCTTTTATAATTTTTTTGCGTAGTTTGGAAGAATATTCCCCTCTGCATTTACAATAGCACGATCGCTCATACTTGTAATGAACGGCGCGTAAATAGTATGTGAACTATATTGTAACTGTGTGTAAACAGTATGTGAATTACACCGTTCTCGTCAGTGAGCAGACCGGCAAAGCGGTGTTTGCCGCATGGACAGACAACTGTTGCCGGACACCACCAGATGATCCTGCAGCGTGACGCCCGCCATGGCGAGCGCCTCGGAAAGCGCCACGGTGGCGGAAAGCGTATATCAGTCCTCCAAGTTGTTGATCCAGACCACCGGCGTGGTGCATACGCGAATCATCTGTTCCTGTGCCGTGCGCTGCTTCATGCCGGGCACCAGCGGGATGAGCATGAGCTGCAGCGCGTGCGCATCGGTGAACCGGGTGAAATCCAGATCGAGCGAGAGCACAACACCCGCCATGCCGTCGTTGTTCGGGAGCCGGGCATCCGCATAGTATTTGCCCTCGAACACGGGGGCAAACTCGCCGTCCAGCCGCATCATCAGGCGATAGAGGGGGGTGCACTTGTCGCTTCCACACAGGTCGATGCGCAGGCGGTTGCCTTTCTCCAGCGGAAAGGCATAAGCACCCACAGTGTACCCGGCCTCCTGCATCTTCTGATTATAAGCGCCGATATCCATTTCCTCGTGTATGAGATACATCCACTCCTCTGTGCGTGCCTCGCGGGTGGGATTCGTCACCGTGGGGCGCAGAAGATAGAAGCCATCCTCCGTGATGTCGGTGACCCCCGTTTCGATCTGCAGGGCATCCACCGTCTGCTGGGTCGGTGCTTCGGCCTCGAAATCCACGGGATAGCAGCCCGTGGAGACGGAATGGCACCAGTTGCCCTTATCGCACTCCTCATATCCGGGGCGATAGTTGGGCGAGGGCGTGATGACCACAAAAAGCGCCAGACAGTCACCCGCATGGCCGCAAACAGGTGTAAAAGTGATGGGCAGTGTGTAGTCGGTGTCCCGGCGGGCATCGAAATAGTATTCCTCCACCTCCTGCGTGCAGGCGGCGGCACCCTCGGCCTCCCCCACCGTGAAGGGCTGCGGCACACCGTTCAAAAACAGGCGAATGCTCATCTGCTCCCCCACGTCGGCCAATGCGCCCTCATTCTCCTCATGTCTGATCACATAACCGAAGGAGATCGGCTCGCCGGTGTAGCGCAGGAGCTGCGTCTCTTCATCGGCATTGTCACCGACCGCGGCATACATGCCCAGTCCCCGCTCTGTGGCCGGCAGAGCAGTGAAAACCGTCCGCGTATCATTGTGTCTGACTGCCGTATTGCCCACAGGTTTTGTTCGGGCACAACCACACAAGCCGAAAAGACATGCGCCGATCGATACCGCACTGCACACACGTTTCCACATTTTTTGCATAACCATTTCTCCTTTTATAATTTTTTTGCGTGGTTTGGAAGAATATTCCCCTCTGCATTTACAATAGCACGATCGCTCATAATTGTAATGAACGGCGCGTAAACAGTATGTGAATTAAACTGTAACAGTGTGTAAACGGAATGTGAATCACACGTTTTTTGTCAGTGAACAGATCGTGCAATTTTACAAAAAATCCCCCGCGGGACAGTTCATCCCGCGGGGGTGTTGTTTACAATGTCACTCCTTAAAGGCGGACCGGCAAAGCGGTGTCTGCCGCATGGACAGATAACTGTTGCCGGACACCACCAGATGATCCTGCAGCGTGACGCCCGCCATGGCGAGCGCCTCGGACAGCGCCGCGGTGGAGGCCACATCCTCGGCCGAGGGGATGCTTTTGCCGCCGGGATGGTTGTGCGCCGCGACCACCACGGTGGCGTTGCAGCGCAGCGCCAGACGCAGTGCCTCGCGCACATTGATCTCGGTGGCGTGGACGCTGCCCTGCGACAAAAAGCCGTCGCCCAGCACATGGCCGCTGTTGTCCAGACAGATCAGCAGCACCCGCTCGTTCTCCACACCGATGAAGCGGTTGATGATGTAATTCGCCAGTTTATCCATGGTGTTCAGCGTGCGGTCGGCCGCATACCGCTCGCGCTGGCACTCCTCCTGCAGGGTGCGGCAGAGCATGACCAGCGTGGCGGCGTTTGGAGTCATACCCGGCACCGCCAGCAATTCCTCATACGGCGCGGCCAACAGCGCAGAAAGCGACCCGAACCGCTCCACCAGCCGGTGCGCCAACTCGTTCGTATCCTTGCGCGGAATGCCGAAAAAGAGCAGCAGCTCCACCAGTTGATGGCGGTCGAACCCGCCGGCGCCCCATGCACGGAAGCGCTCCTTCACCCGCTCGCGGTGACCGGCGTGGATATTATCGGTGTCTGCCATGATCGGTCACCCCTTTGTTTCCTCAGTCTTGGAAAGACGGTACACATTCGGTGTGATACCGGTCAGCCGCCGGAACACCGAAATGAAATGCGAAGTGGTGGAAAACCCGCAGGCAAACGCGGCGTCCGACACCGTTTTGCCCGCGGCCAGCATATTTTTGGCCACCGCGATCTTTTTGGCGGTGATATACTGCTTGAGCGTCACCCCCATGCGGTCGTGGAAGGTGGTGGAGAGATAGGAGGCGTTGACATGGAACATATCCGCAATGGAATGCACCGTGCCCACCTCGTCGGCGTAGAGCTCCAGATAGGCCAGCACGTCGGCGACCAGCTGCTCGGCATTGGAGCCGGCCTGACGGCAGGGGCCGCCCGGCTCGGCCATGTTCAGGATGCGCAGCACACGCATCAGCCCCGCGCAGAGCACATAGTGCGGCTCCTCCTGCTCGATATCGTGGCTGATCTGCCGCAGCCCCTGCAGCAGTTCCTGATACTGTGTCTCGTTCAATTTGAGCAGCGAGCCGCCCTTGTGCAGAAAGGCCAGCGGGTCGGCCGAATGATCCATGTAGGAGAACGCGTCGGCAGGCAGGCCGATGAAGAAGCGTTCATAGGGTACCCGACTGCGCACCAGCGGCTTGTGCAGCACATTTTCGTGCGCCAGCACCACGTCCCCCCGCTGCAGGCGGATGCACTCGTTATCCAGCAGGAAGTCGATCTCGCCCGACACGTACACGTAGATCTCCACGTAGTCGTGCAGGTGCAGATGATGCATGGAGGTGGAGGGGATATCCACGATATGACTGAACAGGATCTCCCGGCCGGCGACCACGCCGATATCCTTCATATTGATTCTCATACAATCACCCAACAAATCTGCCATTTTTGCCAAAAAATTTGATATTCAGCGCCTTTGATCGGTGCTAAAATGGATTTTAGTAAAAATTTGAATATGACATTTCACAGATACATCATATCACAAATCGAAAATTCTGTAAATAGTTGCGGAGGGATTTTTATGCAGCCGGTCAGAATACTGTGTGTGGGCATCGGCGGATATGCCAACGTCTATCTGGAAGCCCTGCTCAAATGCCCCGACCCGGATTTCACGATCGTGGGCATGGTGGATGTGTTCCCCGAAGGGTGCCGGTTTCTTGACGAACTGAAGGGACGCGGCATACCGCTTTTTGCCACCATGGAGGAGTTTTTTAAAAACGGTGAGGCCGATCTGGCCATCATCACCACCCCCATCCAGTTCCACACGCCGCAGGTGCTGTGCGCACTGGCGCACGGCTGCCACGTGATGTGCGAAAAGCCGCTCTCGGGTGTGTCGGCCGACGCCGAAATGCTGGAGCAGGCCGCCAAAGCGGCCGGCCGCTTCGTCATGATCGGGTACCAGTGGAGTTACTCGACCGCCGTCAACGCGCTCAAGCGGGACATCACCGCCGGGCGCTACGGTGCGCCGCAGCTGCTCAAAACGCTGGTGCTGTGGCCCCGCCCGCAGGACTATTTCACCCGCGGCGCCGGCTGGGGCGGCAAACGCACCGTGAGCGGCGTGACCATCAACGACAGCGTGGCCAACAACGCCGCCGCCCACTACCTGCACAATATCCTCTACGTCACCGGCGGTGCGGACGGCCGCAGCAGCGAGGTCAAGGAGATCGTCTCATGTGATCTGTGCCGCACCAACGCCATCGAAAATTTCGACACCGCCGGTATCCGCTT
>JAZRVU010000041.1:0-4067 GCA_045599305.1 Acutalibacteraceae bacterium
TCGTCTCTTTATAAGAAAAGCCCGGCTCGCGCAAGTGCACATGCACATCGCAAAAGCCGGGAAAAACACTGTATTCGCCGCCGACGGGCAGAAGATCACAGAAGGTGAACGCAGGATACCCCTGCGGCAGCAGCACGGTGGGCATTTTCGCATTGACCGCCACGGTGATCCCTCCCCCTTCGTTTTAAAAAAAGACCTTGCCGGCACGCGGCAAGGCTTATTGGATGCAGCAACACACCCGGTGCCCGCAAAAGCACCGAGGTCATCCGATCTTGCCGATATCTCGTACCGTCTTAAAGATCAAATTTTCCATATTGTAACACAGATGGCGTCATTTGTCAAACGGTTTTTAAAAATTTTACGCGCCGGTTGACAACCTTCCCCGAAAGCTCTATAATTATGTGCAGAAATACCTTTTGGGAGGTGCTGCCGTTGAAATTCCGGCGTCTGCGCATCGTGCTTGCCGTAATATTTGCCGCCGTATTCCTGTTTTCGGGCTTCATGATCGCGCGCACACTGTGGGAATATCACAGCATCGAAAAAGCCGGTGAAGTACTGCAGGAACGTTTCGTATCGAAAAGGCCTGCCGTCACCCGTGCAGACAACGTCCCCGACACCGCAGAGGCGGCACCGATCACAGTGGACTTTGAGGCTCTGCAGGCGGAAAACGCCGATGTGATCGGCTGGCTCTACTGCGAGGGCACTCCCATCAACTACCCTGTTATGCAAAGCGGTGACAACGACTATTACCTGCACCGCGATCTGGCCAAAAAAACTTTTCGCGCCGGCTCGCTGTTCGCCGACTTCCGCTGTACCCCGCCGCAGAGCGGACAGCTCTTTCTCATCTTCGGGCACAGCATGAAAAACGGATCCATGTTCGGCACGCTGTACAAATTCCGGGAGCAGGCCTATTATGAGGCGCATCCCGTGATGTATCTCCTCACCCCCGCGGGCGATTACCGGATCGACCTGGCCGCGGGAATGGCCACCGAGCCGGACGATGATCTTTACCGGCTGGACAACGAAACGCTGCCCGCAGCACTGACGCGTTTTACCGAGGGATCGGCCTTTGATTCCCCCGTGACGCTCACCCCCGCAGACAGCGTGATCGCCCTTTCCACCTGCGCCTACGGCTCGGACGGCAGCCGCTTCGTACTGCTGGGCCGCGCTGTGCCGCTTTTTTAAAAACAGATCGGACACAAAAGCACCGCGACTTAAGCCAAAGCACCGCGACTTAAGCCGCGGTGCTTTTGTGATCATGCGATCATATTTTCCAGTCGCCATTCGCCGTTTTCCTTTACGGCGGTGACCTCCCGTTTATAGTCGGAGATCACGGGCGGATCACCGGGTTCCTCGGTCTTGGCGCAAACGGTGAAATGGCAGGCGGTATCGGTCGTCTCGTCCACCGTCAGGGTATAATCGGTCCAGTCGACATAATAGCCGCGGCCGGCGGTGGCCATGAGGTCGATGCAGAGCACGCCGTCGACATCCTGATAGAGCATATGGCCGTCATACGCTTCGGTGAAAAGCAGCTTCTGCACCGCCGCATCCACATAGACACTGCGGGTATAGGCCTCCAGATCGGCCAGCGTTTTGAAGCGCTCATCGGTCACGCGGTAAAGAGAATCACGCACCGGATCCTCCTCGCAGGGAAGCTGACGAAGCTGATAGATGTCCAGCGTGCAGACAAGGTTTTTGTCGAACAGTTCCCGCATGGTGCTCTCCAGAGCGGCCGGGTCCGGCTGTGCCGTGGTGGGCGCGGCGGTAGGCTCGGCCGTGGGTGCCTCGGTGGGTGCCTCGGTGGGTGCCTCGGTAGGGGCCTCGGTAGGCGCCTCGGTGGGGGCGGCAGGATCGTCGGTGTTCCCGCCGGGGGTACCGGCCGTGCAGCCGAACAGGGACAACGCCAACAGGGCCGCCAGAAGCAGTGCAAGGATTTTTTTCATGATAATGCCCTCTTTCTTTTATTTCAGTACAGTTTCCCAATACAGTTCATCCGCTTCGGCACAGCAGGTGAAGCTGGCACGCAGCATACGGCAAAAATATTCGGCTTTCTCGCGGATATGCGGATACTGAAACGCCTCATAGAGTGTCCCGTCATAATAGGAGGCGAACAGTTTCTGACCGGTGACGGCGCGATCCTCCTCGGGGTAGGTCTTGCAATAGACGTCCAGAAAATACGGCTCGCTGTTGGGCGCGTCATACCACACGTTTTGGGATGAAATATCGGCCGAATAGGACATGGCGAACGACCCCGCCGGGGAAAGCTTGTCCCAATCCTCAAACCACTCGGCACTGACGTGCATATCCAGCAGATGCACACACTCGTGGGCGAGCGTCTCCATATAATAACTCTCGCTGCCGCCGGTGGGCATGACCACCAGCGGATGCCCGCTGATCTCGCAGCAGAAGCCGGCCACGTTGGAGGGCGAGCCGTCCGTTTGCAAAACATCCTTCGTCAGATACATCCACACGTCCGCGCCCGGCCGGATCTCGCGCATGATGCCCGCGGGCAGCATGGCCAGATATTTGTCCGTGCGCTGCAAAGTCACCAGCCGCTCCCCTTCCTCGCTGGGCGGGCAGAGATAGGTCGCGACTTCGGGCTCCTCGTCGGCCGTTTCGAAAAACACCTTCACGCCGTATTTTTCATAGATCTGTTTCACCAGCGCCATGACCTCTTCGCTGCCCGTGGCCGGCCGGAACATATCCTCCTGCGGCGCCCCGTCCTCCGCCTCGCTCTGCTCAAAACCGAAGGGCCACTCCAGTTCGGAGAGGATGAGGATATAGGTGGTGAAGACGCCGTCCTGCTCGGTGAGCACCACGACGGTCCCCTCGTCGGTAAAATGCACCTGCCGGACAGCGCGCAGTTCCAGCACCGCCGTGTACCGGTTTTGGACAAGGTCATAGAGCCGCAGGCCGTCCTGCGCCGTGAGAGAGGCAAAATAGCCCTCGGTGGCGGCCACGGCATACTCGCCCTCCACATCCGCCGGGAAAAATTGCAGCGTGGGCGACAGGGTGGTGCGGACAAAGTAGCCGCGGCGATTGGTCTCCACGATATAGGGGCCGGTGAGATGCGCCGACTTATGCGCCTGCGTATCGGTGACGGCACCCGCCAGATCCAGACGGCAGATGTGACTGTCTATATCGGTGAACAGAAACGCCGTACCGTCGAAGCCGAGGATCTCGCCGATATAGAAGTCTTTGGTGAGCGGAACGCGGCGGCCTTCGGACAGGTCGCAAAGGCAGGCAAAATGTGTCTGCGGGTCGTCAAAAAGGGCGTATCGGCCATCGCCGCTGATCAGCAGTCTGTAGCCGAACCCCCCGGTGGGCAGCACCGCCGTGGACTGCGGCCGGCAGGCGGCATCATAAAAGGTGATCTCGCCGGTAGAGGCCAAGACTGTATACAACCCGCCGTCTTTTAAGCGGCCGGTCTCCCGGTGAGAAGCGTCCAGCGTGAGGCGGCCGAGCTCTTCCCCGCTTTTGGCATTCACGGCCAGCAGCTGTATCTCGGCGCCGTCCATGCCGCCGACTGTAAAGGAGTACAGCAGTACACCGCCCGCTTCCGTCACGGTGAGGTTGCCGCCGTATTCGAGCGGATCGCCCAGCGTATAGATACCGGGAACGCCCGTGGGCTGCCGATTATCCGGCACCTCCTGCGGCTCGGGAATCGTGGGCTGCGTGGGGCGGTTATCATCGCCCGGTTTTGTGGCCGGATGACAAGCAGTTATACTGCACAGCAATGCCGCTGTTAAAAGCCATACAAGCAATCGTTTCAAAAAGCTCCCCCCTATCAAAGCGTTTCAAAAATGACCGTTCCGCGGTGTTTGAGCCAACGGTTCAGTGCCCGGACGGCTGCCGCCAGCAGGACGATCCAGATGGGCAGCCACACGGTGACACTCAGAAATTGACGAAGCGGATAATAGAGCGCGACCAACAGTACCGCCAGCGCCCAACTGCCGAATATGACCAGCAGTACGGCCGTACTCTGCTTGACGGGCACCGTCTCGCTCGTCCAGTTGAGGACGGGCTTTTTCAAATTCAGCGTCAACCCAAGCGCGGACATACAGCAG
>JAZRVU010000042.1:0-3798 GCA_045599305.1 Acutalibacteraceae bacterium
GATGTCAGTCCCGATACCGTCACCGCCATGACGGTGGACTACGTGTTTGCCACCTGCAAGGCGGCCGGTACGCCCGGTGATGTCAATGGTGACGACAAGGTCGACTCCACCGACGCCCGCCTGATCCTGCAGTATTATGCGAAGAAGATCGGGGAGGGTGACCTGAATCTGGCCGTGGCCGACGTGAATGGCGACGACAAGGTCGATTCTACCGATGCCCGTCTGATCCTGCAGCTCTACGCCAAGAAGATCTCCGGTTTTTAAAAGACAGACATATTGACACTTCACCCCGGTGCTGCGGCATCGGGGTGAACTTTATGTATCGGATTTTTTACCATTTATATTCAGTTTATTGGGTCGTATTGACATGACATATGTGGATATGATATTATTTTTACAGAAATAAGTGTCTTTTTCTGAAAGAGAGGGAATTGAACATGGTAAAAAAATTGATATGCGTGTTTCTGTCTGTATGTTTGCTGATCCCCACGATGGGGTGGCAGATGGTGCAGACGGCGGATGCAGCGGGCGAATATGTCCTGAAAGAGTTTGATTACCGTGTGAGCGGCGTCTACGGCGGCGGTGACGGAGTGTCGTTTTCGGTCGGCACCGCTTTTGACCCGATCGACCTGACAGCCTACGGCTTCCCGAAGACGGGTAAGATCGCCCCGAAAAAACTCGGCTTTTCCTTCGACCTGTACGTTTCCGGCGACAAGGACATCGTCAACGCGTATGTCGGCCGTGGCTATGGCGGCTGGATCGAAATGACCAGCAGCGGCAGCTATGATGTGGAGGAATTCAGCACATATTCCAGTAATCTTGTCTGGAAAGCCGACACGTGGAATCGTTACGTGCTGGATCTCGCCAATTTCAGCAATGCCACCACCGGCGGGAACTTCAACCCGGAAAAATTCAATTTCTTCCGCATCTATACCCAGCGGGTATATGCGCCCGCAGGGCAGACCTGCACCGTCAAGATCTGCAATATGCGTCTGGTCGATATGACGCAGACCGCCCCCTCGTATGAAGAACTGCCGCTTGGTGACGGTTCGTTCGAGGCAGATGAGCCGGAATGGCGGCAGATCACGGCGGCCGACGGATATACCGGCGACGACGTGATCGTGGCGGGATATGATCTCGCGGAATATGTCGAGGATCACGAAATCAAGGTAAAAGACTACGCCCCGATCATTCAAAGCCTGCTCGACGGCCTTGGCAAAGCGGGCGGCGGTGCTCTGTTTATTCCGGAGGGGCATTACCCCTGCTACAGCAGCATCGTGATGCCGGCCGGTGTGACGATCTACGGCGTGTGGAACAAGCCGGAAGAGGATCAGCCTGTCGGCGGCACCGTGCTGGATGTGTATGCCGGGCGCGGCAACGTGGGCGGCACGCCGTTTATCCGGATGGGGACGAACAGTCTCATAAAAGGGCTCGCATTCTGGTACCCCGAGCAGACGGATTTCGGCGCGCCGGAGCAGTATCCGCCCACGGTGAAGCTCAGCGAATATTGCTTTGTGAAGAACGCCACCTTTGTCAATTCCTATCTGGCGATCGAGCAGGGCCCCGACCACAGCAACTGTCCCAATGCCGAAAATATCTACGGCACACCGCTTTTCTGCGGCATCGACGCGGACGGCGTGGTGGATATCATGCGGCTGGAGGAGATCCATTTTTCACCCGAATACTGGATAAATTCCGGTCTGACAGGTGCGCCCTCGGCGCAGGAAGACGCCGAGGCACTGCGCAATTACCTCTACTATAATGCGGCCGGTATCACGCTGCGCCGCATCGACTGGTCGTATCTCACCTACACCTCCGTCAGCGGGTATGCCACGGGCGTGGTGTTTGCCAAGAGCAATACCGACGGCTCGCAGTACCCGAACGGCCAGTGCCACCATCTGCACATCACGCATTGCCGCACGGGGCTGTATGCCGAAAGCGTACACGGTACCGGTGAAATGGTCACGTCCTCCGTGTTTGACGACTGCGGCACCGCGGTATGGCTCGGCGAGAGCAATTCCGGCAACGAAAGTGCCGTTCTGCAGTTGATCGACGTGGATATCACGGCCGATACGGCTATCTGCAATCAGCAGACCACGCTGGTGCTGGTGCTGTCCTCCCGTATCCACAAAGGCGACGTGACGGCCAATTGCGGCTGGTATTCCTTCACCGATACCACCTTCCCGTCTGAAGCACCGCAGGTGGTGCTGGAAAGCGGCAGTATGTCGGCCGTGTTCACCGGTTGTGCGGACGCCGACGGCGCACCGATCACGGTGGAAAACGAGGGACTTTGTCCGCTGGCAGTTGACCCGACAGTGCCGAACGTGCCGGATGTGGCCGATATCACACCGGAGCAGGGCGCACCGCAGGTGCACGGTGCCGCGAAAAAGGTCGCCTATATCGCCGAAGAGCTGGATGCGACCGGCAAAACGGATGTTACAGGAGCGCTGCAGAAAAAACTGGATAACGTCAAGAAATACGGCGGCGGTGTGGTCTATCTGCCCGGCGGGCGGTATCGCCTGAACGGGTCGGTCACCGTGCCCACCGGCGTGGAACTGTGCGGCTGCACGGATTTCGGCCGTATCCCGTACAATATCGGCACCATACTGGATGTGTATGCCACCGACAGCAGTGAGCCCACCGTCATTCTGGAAGAAGCGGCCGGTATTCGCGGCGTGGTGTTCAATTATCCCGAACAGTATCACAACGCGCTGTTTGAAACGGAGAAGAAATTCACGGAGTATCCGTATACCATCCAGGGACGCGGCGCAGATGTGTACATCATCAATACCGCCATCCGCAACGGCTGGGACGGCATTGACCTGATGACATACCGCTGTGACCGCCACTATGTGGACTACGCCTGCGGCCTGTGCTTCAATAACTTCATCAAGGTCGGCCACGGTGCCGCGGATGGCGTGCTGCGCAACTATCAGGTGAACTATAACGCCGTGTACTGGGAGGGCGAACAGCGCTGGGGCAACTGGGCGAAGCGGCCGCTCACCGAGGAAGAATTCGGCAACATCATGCGCACACAGCTCAACAATCATGCGACGGTGTGCCTGGTGGGTGACGTGGATAACGAACTGATCTACGACAGCTTCAACTATTCCGGCTGCTATGGATTGCAATTCGTCGCAGAGGAAAGCGGTGCGGCCGATGCGTTGGTTTACGGACACGGGATCGACTACGGCACCGTGGACGTGGACGTGGAAGCGGCCCAAAGCCTGTCTTTTGTAAATCTGCAGCTTACCTCTTTCAATCAGGTGGGCGGCAGCCTTGAAAAGGAAATGTATGATTTCCGTCTGGGCGAGGAATTCGACGGTACGGTCACCGTGGTGGGAATGTCGGAATGGGCCGATCCCACCAAAGTGCTGGATGTGGAAAATGGTACCTTGGAGATCTACGGCTTCAATATGGCCAGCGGCTCGGCCGTCATGACCGAGATCGCCGAAAAGGCTACTCTGCGGCTTTATAACGTGTATCTGCGTTCGCTGGGGAAACTGAAGCCGGCCGATGCCAATTTGTCCAATATCTTCATCAATTCCGGCTTCCGCTGGAATGTCATCGCCGATGAAGCGCTGCTCGGTGAATGTCAGAATGTGCTTCACCGGCTGACATACTGGGATGTCCCTCAAAATGCACAGATCGACCAAAATGCGTCAATGGTTTTCACCGATGCGTTTTCGAACGGCGAAAAGAGCAGCTTCGGCCCCAGCACGCCGGACGGCGCTTCGGCCCAGATCAAGAACGGGCAGTGCGTGGTGTCTTTGGGAACGGCCTCCTCGTCCGCGATGT
>JAZRVU010000043.1:0-4461 GCA_045599305.1 Acutalibacteraceae bacterium
TTCCGGGTGGGTTCTCCTCCCATCGCGCAAAAAGAGCCTGCCCCATGAGGGACAGGCTCTTTTTTGGAGCGGCTGATGGGAGTCGAACCCACCTCCGAAGCTTGGGAAGCTTCTATTCTACCGATGAACTACAGCCGCATAGCAGGCGTTATTCGCCGCGAGATATAGTGTAACACGTTTCCCCGCAAAAATCAAGTGCCAATTTGCCGTATCATGAAAATTTTATGTGCAGCACCACTTGACAAACCGACGCACCGCCTATATAATATTTGGTAAATAAGGGAGTAGTCGGCGCAACAGCGCGGCAAGGCCAACAATCGCGAAAGGAGTTTTCCTTTCTGGTCTTGTCTTCAAACGGCGAGACTTATCTGTCGGCGGCAGATAGGGTCACTCCCGGGTGCATCCTCTGTGCCGGCAGACCGGCGCGGAGGTTTTTGTTTTTTACGGCCGGTTTTGACCCATACTGAAAGCATTACCGCAACAGAAAGGAACACCGATATGAAAGAGTATCTTTCCACCGCACAACAGGTGATGGAGGAGCAGGGCTCCCGCCCCGAAGGCCTGACCGCCGACGAGGCAGCCGCACGCCTGCAGCAGCACGGTCCCAACCGTCTGGAGGAGGGCAAAAAGCCCTCCCTGCTGCGCCGCTTTTTTGATGAACTGTGCGACCCGATGATCATTATCCTGCTGGTAGCCGCCGCCGTTTCCGGCGTCACCGCCGCCTATGCGGGCGATTCCTTCGCCGACGTCATCATCATTCTGGCCGTCGTGATCATCAACGCCGTGCTCGGTGTATTTCAGGAGAGCAAGGCCGAAAAGGCCATCGAGGCCCTGCAGGAGATCGCCGCCGCCACCTCCAAGGTGCTGCGCGACGGACACCAACTCACGGTGAAAAGTGAGGAACTGGTGCCCGGCGACGTGATCGTGCTGGAGGCGGGCGACTCCGTTCCCGCCGACGTGCGTCTGACGGAGTGCGCCTCCATGAAAGTGGAGGAAGCCGCGCTGACGGGCGAATCGGTGCCGGTGAACAAGCAGGTGGAGGCACTGGAACTGGGCGAACAGAAGGATATCCCGCTGGGCGACCGCCGCAACATGGCCTACATGGGCAGCACGGTGGTCTACGGCCGCGGACAGGCGGTCGTGGTGGGTACCGGTATGCACACCGAAATGGGCAAGATTGCCGGGGCACTGGCCGCCGCACGGGACGAAGAGACCCCCCTGCAGAAGAAACTGACCCAGTTGAGCAAGATTTTGAGTATTCTGGTACTGGTCATCTGTGCGGTCATTTTCGGCGTGAACATTCTGCGCAGCTGGCCGCACATCACCGGCGAGGGGCTGCTGGACACCTTTATGGTGGCCGTCAGTCTGGCCGTGGCGGCCATTCCCGAGGGTCTGGCCGCGGTGGTGACCATCGTGCTCTCCATCGGTGTGACCAATATGTCCCGCCGCAATGCCGTCATCCGTCGGCTGACGGCGGTGGAAACGCTGGGCTGCACCCAGATCATCTGCTCGGACAAGACCGGCACCCTCACCCAGAACAAGATGACGGTGGTGGAGCGCGCGGCCGATGACGATACGGCACTGGTGCTGGCCATGGCGCTGTGCAGCGATGCCAAACCCGGCGAGGACGGCCGCGCCATCGGCGAACCGACCGAATGTGCGCTGGTGGACGATGCCATCGGCATGGGGCTGATGGCCGATACCGCGGATTACACCCGTATCGGGGAGGCGCCCTTTGACTCCTCCCGCAAGATGATGTCCACCGTCTGCCGCCGCTCCTCCGGCGCAGTAGTACAGTTCACCAAGGGCGCACCGGATGAGGTGCTCAAATGCTGCACCACCGCCATGGTGGGCGGGCAGGCCGTACCGCTGACAGACGCTCTGCGGCAAGAGATCGCCGCCGCCAACAAGAACATGGCCGACCGCGCCCTGCGTGTGCTCTGCGCCGCCTGCCGCAGTTGGGAGTCGGTGCCCGCCTCCTTCGAAGCGGGCGCACTGGAGCAGAACCTGTGCTATCTCGGCCTTTCCGGCATGATCGACCCCATCCGTCCCGAGGTGCGCGACGCCATCGCGGAATGCCGCAGCGCCGGCATCCGCCCCATCATGATCACCGGCGACCACCGTGACACCGCCGTGGCCATCGCCAAGCAACTGGGCATCCTGGAGGACGCCTCTGCCGGCATCACCGGTGCCCAGTTGGACGAAATCTCCGACGAGGAACTGCCCGAAAAGATCGAGCAGTATTCCGTCTATGCCCGTGTGCAGCCCGAGCACAAGGTGCGCATCGTGAACGCGTGGCGCGCTAAGGGCAAGATCACCGCCATGACGGGCGACGGCGTGAACGACGCCCCCTCCATCAAATCGGCCGATATCGGCGTGGGCATGGGCATCACCGGCACCGACGTGACCAAAAACGTGGCCGACATGGTGCTGGCCGACGACAACTTCGCCACCATCGTCTCGGCGGTGGAGGAAGGCCGCCGCATCTACGACAACATCCGCAAATCCATCCAGTTCCTCCTCTCCTCCAACCTCGCGGAGGTGCTGGCCATTTTCTTCTCCACCTTGCTGGGCTTCACCATCCTGCAGCCGGTGCATCTGCTGTGGATCAACCTCATCACCGACTGCTTCCCCGCGCTGGCGCTGGGCATGGAAAAGAGCGAGCGCGATGTGATGAAACGGGCGCCCCGCCGTGCCGACGACGGCATCTTTGCCGGCGGCATGGGCTTCGACGTGGCGCTGCAGGGCGTCGTCATCACAGCCCTCACGCTGCTCTCCTATTTCGTGGGGCACTTCATGGAGGCCGGGCGCTTTGAGATCGTGAACAGTCCCGACGGCATGACCATGGCCTTCCTCACCCTCTCCCTCACCGAGATCTTCCACTCGTTCAATATGCGCTCCCGTTGGGAGTCGCTCTTCACCATCAAGCGGCAGAACAAGTGGCTGTGGCTGTCGATGGCCGCCTCGCTGCTGGCCACCACGCTGGTGATCTATGTGCCCTTCCTGTCCGCCGCCTTCGGGTTCGAGACCATCAGCCTGGCCGAATACGGTGTGGCGGTGCTGCTGGCGCTCATCATCCTGCCCGTCATGGAGATCGCCAAGGCTGTCCGCCGTGCGCGGTTTCGCTTGACAACCCATGCATAACGCGATATACTGAACCTGTAATGTATCGTAAAGGAGCGATCGGCTATGACATCCCAGATTTGTGACAAATGCGGGCGCCGGCTGGAACCGGACGAGATCACGGACGGCCGCTGTCCCGACTGCGGCGCCCCCGTGGCTGCCGCGATGTATGCACAGGCCGTACAGATGACGCAGACCGCGCAGAGCTTCTTTGATTGGGAAAAGGCCGCCAAACTGTTTGCCTCGCTGGGCGACTATGAGGATGCCCCCGCCCGGGCCGCCGCCTGCTTTGAAAAGGCGGAGGACGTCAACCGCGAGGCCGTGTATCAGCAGGCGAAAAGCCGGCAGGGCAGCACGGCCGAGGCATTGCGCGGCAAGGCCGAACTGATGCGCAGCATCGCGGGCTTCCGTGACGCGGACGCGCTGGCAGCGGAATACAGCCGGCAGGCGGACGAACTGGACGCCGGCCGGGTGGAGGCCGAACAGGTGCGTGCGGCAGTCTCCCATGCGCAAACGCAGGCCGAAAAGCAGCAGCGCAGCCGTCGCCGCCGGGTGATCGGCTGGTGCGCGGCGGCCGGTGCCGTGGTGCTGATCGCCGTGCTGGCGGTGAGCATTTTCGTGTTGCCCGCCCGGCAGTATGACAAGGCGATGGAGCAATTCAACGCCGGCAATTATCTGGCCGCGAGCGAGACATTTTCCAAGATCACGACCTATCGCGACAGCAACGAAAAACTGTGCAGCTGCTACTATAATTTAGGGGCCGCGGCGCTGCAGGCCGGGGACGATTTCGGGGCCGAGGACTATTTCGACCGTGCCGAGGACATGGGCGGCTTCGCCGATTCGGCGGTGCAGCTTCTCGCCGTGCGCAGCGATATCTACGACAAGGGACTGCGGCTGCTGGAGGATGGCGATCTGAGCGGTGCACAGAACGCCTTCGACGCCATCGGCAACTACGAAAAGGCCAAGGCCTACAAGCAGTTCTGCCGCGCGGTGCGGGTGTGGAACGGCGAGGCCGACGATGAGCAGGGCAAGGTCGATCTAAAAAAAGCGGCCGACATTCTGTGGAAGACGGCCGACGGCACCTGGTTCTGCGAACAGACCGAGCAGGAATTCACCGTAAGCGCCGCCACCCGTGAAACCGAAACACCCGAACTGGTCATCGAAAACGACCAGCTTCTGTGGAAGGCAGACGGCGTGACCTACACGGTACAGTTCACCTCGCTGCGCGTGCTCACCTTTTCTTCGGACGGCGGTGCCATGAACGGCACTTACGATAAAGTGTAAAAGCATAAAAAGGAGACGATCATTATGTGGGAATACGGTCTGCAGCTTTACAGC
>JAZRVU010000044.1:0-13509 GCA_045599305.1 Acutalibacteraceae bacterium
CACAGTCGGCGGCGGCCGGCGGCGGCGAGGGGCGCCCGCCGCCGCCGGTGCAGGCGTTCAGCGGGGTCATCTCCCGCAAGATCGTGTCGGTGTCCTCCAAGATCGTGTTCGTGCTGCGCCGTCTGCGCGAGCACGCCACGGTGTCCTATCGCTCTCTCTATGACGGCGCCAAAAGCCGGTCGGATCTGGTCGCCACATTTTTGGCGGTGCTGGAACTGATCAAAGCAGATCGCATCCGCGTGGACGGCGAGGGCGACGCACAGACGGTGCGGGTCGGCAGCGTGACCGGGGATGCGCCGCTGGTCATTGAAGAACCGGATTAAAAGCAGAAAGGTACGGGTATACTCTCATGGAGATCAAACGATATCAGGCGGTGCTGGAAGCAGTGTTGTTTGCCAGCGGCGAGCCGATCCCGGTGGAGCGTCTGGCCGATGCGCTGGAGTTGGATGAAGAGGACGTGGAGCGTCTGGCCGAGGATCTGGCACAGGACTATCGCACCCGCGGCGGCGGCCTCACCATTCTGCGGCTGGATGACAGTTATCAGATGTGCACCAAGCGCGATTTTGCGCCCTATATCCGCCGTGCCATGGAGATCCGCCGCAACACGCCGCTTTCGCAGGCGGCCATGGAGGTGCTGGCCATTGTGGCGTATAATCAGCCGGTCACCCGCGCGGTGATCGAGCAGGTGCGCGGCGTGGACTGCGGCGCCGTGCTGCAGGGGCTGCAGCAAAAGCAACTGGTGGAGGAGAAGGGACGTCTGGAACTGCCCGGCCGTCCGCTGCTTTACGGGACTACGGTGCATTTCCTGCGCTGCTTTGGCATCTCATCGTTGGAAGAACTGCCGCCGCTGCCGAAGATGGGCGGCGAGGAGGAAATGGAGGAGCCGACGCTGGATGAGATGATCCGCGAAAACGATGCACTTGCCGCCGGTGCGGCGGTCGGTCAGCCGTGATCGCTCTGTACATTCTGGCCGGGCTGCTGCTGTTGTTGCTGCTGCCGGTGAGCGCCCGGTTCTGTTTTAACGGGAAAAGCCGCCTCACAGTGCGCTATGCCGGTATTCCGGTGTGGCGGTTCGATTCCGAGGCGACCGAAAAGAAAACGAAGAAGCGCGCCACGGCCGGCCCGAAACCGACCGGTAAGAATTCCACGCTGCAAAAACTCACCGCAGAACTGAAGGACGGCGGTGCCGGAGTGGCGGTGGTGTTCAGTGAAGCGGCCAAGCAACTCGGGAAATTGTCGCGGCGGCTGATCCGCACGATCCATGTGCGCCGCTTTTGGGTAGAGATCGCCGTGGGCGGCAAGGACGCTTCGCAGACCGCGATGAAATACGGCGCTTTGTGCAGCCCTGTCCACACCGCCCGTACCCTGCTGGAGATACAACTGCGCACAAAAAAGATCGAGGTGGATATGCGCCCCGATTTTTGCCGGGAGCAGGATGCGGTGGCGGCGGACGTGCGGGCCTTCGTGCTGCCGCTGGCGGTATTGTGTTTCGGTTTTCAAACGGTGTGGTCACTGTTTTGGTCAATGACGAAACTTTCCAAAGGGAGAAAGGAAGTTCAAGATGGATAAGACGGTCAATTCTCTGTTGGGTGTGACAATGGATAAGGTGAAGGAAATGGTGGATGTGGACACCGTGATCGGCACGCCCATCACGGTGGATGGTATCACCATGATCCCGGTTTCCAAGGTGACCTACGGCTTTGCCGGCGGCGGTTCCGATCTGCCCACCAAGAAAGAGACGCAGTTGTTCGGCGGCGGCTCGGGTGCGGGGATCACCGTCACGCCGATCGCCTTCATCACCGTGCGCGACGGCAGCGTGAATGTGTTGCCGCTCATCACCCAGCCCAGTTCGGTGGATTCGCTCATCAGCAAACTGCCGGACGCGGTCGATCAGATCAAGACCCGCTTCGACAAAAAGAAAGACTGATATCCGCATGAATGCCGGTTTCTCCACATAGGTTTGTGGGGAGGGGGCGATGGATATGCGGCGTTTGGCGATGTGCGTGCTGGCGATATGTCTGTTTTGGCAGGCGATACCGCCCATGCAGGCCGCGGCGGTCTCTGCCGTTTCGGCGGTGGTTTTCGAGCCGACGAGCGGGACGGTGTTATTTGAAAAGGACGCGCACACGCCCCGTGCCATGGCCAGCACCACCAAACTGATGACGGCGCTGTTGGCGGCGGATGCCGGCGACTGGGAGCGCGATGTGACCGTCACCGCCGAAATGACGGCGGTAGAGGGCAGTTCACTGGGGCTTCGCCCCGGTGACCGCTTGACTTTGCGCGATACGGTGTGCGGTATGCTGCTCGCCTCCGGAAATGACGCGGCCAATGCCGTGGCACTCACGCTGGCCGGGTCACTGCCCGCCTTTGCCGAAATGATGAACGCCAAAGCGGCCGCGCTGGGCATGGCGGATTCCCATTTTGTCACCCCTTCGGGACTGGATGCCGAGGGGCACGCCGCTTCGGCCTACGATATGGCCCTGCTGGGCGCCGCCGTGCTGAAAGACGACACGCTCCGGTCGATCTGCGCCATGAAAAGCGCCACGCTGTCGGTGGGCGACCGCCGCATCACGGTGACCAACCACAACCGGCTGCTGTCGCTGTTCCCCGATGCCATCGGGCTCAAGACCGGCTTTACCAAAAAGTCCGGCCGCTGCCTTGTTTCGGCGGCCGAGCGGGACGGCGTGACGCTGGTGGCCGTTACCCTGAACGACGGCAACGACTGGAACGACCACATTGCCATGCTGGAGGAGGGCTTCTCCCGTGTGAAAGCGGTGGAACTGCCCCGGCCGGTGCTGCCCGATCTGCCGGTGGCGGGCGGGACAGAGGCGGCAGTGCCGCTGATGTGTGAAGCGCCCGCACCACTGGTGCTGCCCGCAGGGCAGGAGGGGCGGGTGTCCATGACCCTCTGTCTGCCGCGCTTCGTGCTGGCGCCTGTGGCGGCAGATGATCCGGTGGGCGAGGCAATCTATTCGCTGGACGGTGAAGTGCTTTGCCGCTGTCCCGTCACGGCACAAACAGCGGTGGCCGCACGCCCTGTGGCCGGCCGTGGGGCGCGATTTTTGGAATATGTCCGCCTGCTGTGGCGGGCGCTGATCTATACATAAAGGACTGAAAACATATGGCACAGGAACGTTTGCAGAAAATACTTTCCGAACGCGGAGTGGCTTCCCGCCGCAAAGCGGAGGAACTGATCGAGCGGGGGAAAGTGAAGGTCAACGGCCATATCGCCTCGCTGGGGGATAAGGCCGATCCGTTTCACGATGTGATCCTCGTGGCCGGCAAACGGCTGGCCGCCGCGGAAGAGGCGACCTATATCCTGCTGAACAAGCCGCGCGGCTATGTGACCACCATGAGTGATGAATTGGGCCGCAAATGCGTGGCCGAATTGGTGGCGGATGCCGGCGTGCGGGTCTATCCCGTGGGACGGCTGGATCGCGAGTCGGAGGGAATGCTGCTGCTCACCAACGACGGCGATTTTGCCAACGCCATCACCCATCCCTCCACCCATGTGCCCAAGCGCTATCGCGTCACGGTGCGCGGCGAGGTGACGGACGAAAAACTGGAGGCCATCCGCAGCGGTATCGAACTGGACGGCCGCCGCACACTGCCCGCCGATGTGTCTCTGGCACTGAAGGAGCCGGAACGCACGGTGCTGGAGATCGTGCTGTATGAGGGGCGCAACCGCCAGATCCGCCGGATGTGCGAGGTGTTGGAACTGGATGTGATCCGTCTGCGCCGCAACGCCATCGGTACCGTGAAGCTGGGGGTGCTGCCCACCGGCAAATGGCGGTATCTCACCCCGCGTGAGGTGAAAGCGCTGGTGCAGGCCACCGGCGTGCCGCAGAAGGTGGCGGCGGAGTATATCAAGAAAGGAAGTGTGCCGCATGATCCGCATTCTTCCCGACGCGGTTGAGGAGGGACGATTCCTGTTGTATGACGGTGAGACCGTCTGCGGCAGCGCCGAGGCGGCCTTCGGTGACCGGGTACAGATCCTGTCGGCGGAAGCACCGGACGAATTGCTGACCGAGGGATTGGTGCGCGCCCTGCTCAATGCCGGCCGTCTGCGCGAGATCCCCACGGCATTCTGTGTCAACGAGTCACTGTTCCCGCTGCTGCGGCGGCTGGAGTTTACCCCCGGCAAAGAGGGGCTCGAAGTGGATATCGCGGAATTCTTCTTCCGCGGCTGTCATCATTCATAAAAATATGCCGTGTCCTTTTTGGGGATACGGCACTTTTTTTGCAAATCGGTCGGAAAAATTGCCCGCAAAGGTTGAAGAATGCGGAGTTTTCTGTTATACTAATATTGAATATGGGGTTCTCTGCCCTTGAATATCCGTCAAGGAGGCACTTACCGTGAAAGTCAAACTCATTACCTATACCCCTGACCCGGAACAGACGGTGGCCGTTGCCGCCAGATTGTGCTATTCTCCCTCCACCATCGACGAGGTGACCGAAAAGCTCACACCCGAAAAAACGGCGCAGTTCGTGGAGATGCTGGGTGATCTGGGGCATGACAGCCCCGTGGAGCACGCCTATTTCACTTTTGGGATCGAAGACGTGTCCCGCTCGCTTCTGGCGGAGATCACGCGTCACCGCATCGCATCGTTCAGCGTGCAGAGCCAGCGCTATGTGACCGCCAACCATTTCTGCTACGTCACCCCGCCGGCCATCGCCGAGGTGCCCGAAGCGGCCGAGGAATTCCAGCTGGCCATGGCAGAGGATCAGGCGCACTATGAGCGGTTGGCCGATCTGCTGCGCGCCAAACATACCGCCGCTTTCATTGCCGAGGGGATGTCTCCCGAGGCGGCGGCCAAGGCGGCCGAAAAGCGTGCCATCGAGGATGCCCGCTTCGTGCTGCCCAATGCCTGCACCACCAAGATCATGATGAGCATGGATGCCCGCAGTCTGCGCAATTTCTTCCGTCTGCGCTGCTGCAACCGCGCCCAGTGGGAGATCCGCGCGCTGGCTACCGAAATGCTCCGCCTGTGTCTGGGAGTGGCGCCGCATCTGTTTGCCAAATCCGGCCCCGGCTGCCTGAACGGCGCCTGTCCGGAGGGTAAAATGTGCTGCGGCAAAACGGCCGAGGTGCGGGCAAAATTCGCGGCATTGAAGGAGCAGGCGTGATGGGACGGCTCGTGGTGGTGGACGGACTGGACGGCAGCGGCAAAAGCACGCAGCTGGCCCGGTTGGATGCGCATTTTTCCGGCAGTGGGATCGCCTATCGGCAGATCTCCTTTCCGGATTACGCCAATCCCTCGTCCACTTTGGTGAAGATGTATCTCGAAGGGGAGTTCGGTACCCGTCCCGAGGACGTGAATGCCTATGCTTCCTCCTCGTTTTTCGCGGTCGACCGGTTTGCCAGTTATAAGCAGTTTTGGCAGGAGGCCTATCTGCGGGGCGATCTTATCGTAGCCGCCCGCTATACCACCTCCAATGCCATCCACCAGATGTCCAAACTGCCCCGCGAGGAGTGGGACACCTATCTTGACTGGCTGGCGGAATATGAATATGACCGGCTCGGCCTGCCGCGGCCGGATTGCGTGATCTTTCTGGATATGCCGCCGAAGGTGGCGGATAAACTGGTGCTGTCCCGCTATCACGGGGATGCCGGGCAGAAGGATATCCACGAGCGCGCGGCGGATTACCTAAAGGCCTGCCGCCCCGCGGCACTCTATGCCGCCGAAAAACTCGGCTGGCGGGTGATCTCCTGTGCCGAAGGGGTTGAGCCGCGGGAGCGGGAAGCGATCACGGCCGATATCCTGTCTGTGATCGCCCGGGATGTGTCTTTATAACTGTAAGGTGATTTCACTTTGCACGCGGCTGGTCATCCCCGCAGAATAAGCAAGTCTTGCAAAAGACGATTTTCGGCCGATTTCAGCGGGAACGTGTGCGGATGAACCGCAGCAGACCTCGATGTGACAAGTTTTTTTCTTGTCGATGCAACAAGGTGCAAAAATATACCCCCATTTAATTTTCAGCCTGATACAAGGAGAAAATCAACATGATTTATGTGTTTTTGGCCGACGGCTTCGAGGAAGTGGAGGCGTTGGCGCCGGTGGACGCGATGCGCCGCGCCGGATTGTCGGTGCAGACCGTCGGCGTGACCGGCAGTGTCGTCACCGGCTCCCACGGGATCCCCGTCACGGCGGATATCCCGGCCGATGCCGTCGACTTTTCCGCCATGCAGGCGGCAGTGCTGCCGGGCGGTATGCCGGGCACCAAAAATCTGGAGTCCAGCCCTGCGGTGCAGGCGGCGCTGGACTATGCCGCCGCGCACGACTGTCTTATCGCGGCGATCTGCGCCGCCCCCTCCGTGCTGGGGCACAAGGGACTGCTTCGGGGAAAGCGTGCCACCTGCTTCCCGGGCTTTGAGCCGACCCTGGAGGGCGCCGTTGTCACCGGCGAGTCGGTGACGGTGGACGGCCGTTTTGTCACCGGCCGCGGCGCCGGTGTGGCGTGGGAGTTCGGTCTCGCGCTCGTGTCACTGCTCTGCTCGCCCGAAGAGGCGGCCGCGCTGAAAGCGTCGATGCAATGCCGATAGCCGATATCCGCCCCATCAAAGAGGGGCTTCGACAAAAATACCGGCAGCAGCGCGCTGCCATGCAGCCGGAGGATAAAGCCCGGCGGGATGCGACCATCACCGAACGGGTGCGTTCGCTGTGGCAGTATCAGCGCTGCCGGCTGCTGCTGATATATGTATCCACCCCCATTGAAGTGGATACCCGCAGCCTGATCGCACAGGCGCTGGCGGACGGCAAGACCGTGGCAGTGCCGCGTTGTGTGCCGGGCACCCGGCAGATGGAGTTTTACCGCATCGACGGGCTGGACGAACTGGAAAAAGGGATGTTCGGCGTGCTGGAGCCGGTGCCGCAGCGGCATGAACTGGTGACGGATTTTTCCCGCAGCCTGTGCGTGGTGCCGGCGTTCAGTTACGACTGGCACGGGTTCCGCCTGGGCTACGGAAAGGGATACTACGACCGCTTTCTGTCCAAGTATGAGGGCGTGATGATCGGTATTTGTTACAGTGACTGCGTGCAGCAAAAACTGCCGCACGGGCGGTTCGACCGGCCGGTCGAGTTGTTGGTGACCGAGCGCTATCTGCGCCGCACGGCCAACCGCCGTACCGAGCGGATGCCGCACCGCGGTGCCGACACACGCAATGGGAAAGGAGCCATGCGCCATGACGGAGAATCTGGATGATATCTTGAATGAGATCGAGCGTAATAAGCATAAGTGGGAGGCTGACCTGCCCGACGGGCAGGAGACGGTCGCCCACGCCGAAGAGGAGCGCCGCGACAAGGTCGCCGCATTCCGTCTCAAAATGGATATCGACGGCGAATTCGGCGAATACACGCCGCCGCAGCCGGTCGAGGAGGACCTTTCTCTCACCCGTCCCATCGACGGCCCGCAGGAGCCGCAGCCGACGGGGGAGCCGTCTGCCGGGGATGAACTGATCGCCCGGGAAGTGGCCGTGCCCGAGGAGCCGGAGGAGGAGATCGCCGCGCCCGCGGCGCCCGTCAAAGCGGAGCGCCCCGCCAAAAAGAAACGCGCGAAGATGGATCGCCGCGCCCGCGAGCTCTGGGGATGCGCCGGCAGTATTTTTTATGTGCTGCTGATCCTCGGCCTTTCGCTGGTGCTGGCCTGCGTGATCATTATGGCGGCGCTCGATCTGACCGGCCTGAACAAGTCCGGCGCCGGGGTGAAGATCACGCTGGAAGAGGGGGCGACCGCCTCCTCTGTGGCCGATCTGCTGAAAGAAAACAAACTTATCAGTCAGCCGTTCTTTTTCCGTCTGTACTCCCGCATCACGGGGGACGATGACGAATACCGGTCCGGCGTCTACACGCTTTCGGCCAATATGGGTTACGGCAACATTGCCGATACACTGCGCGCCGGTGTGCCGCGTACGGTGGTGACTGTCACCATTCCGGAGGGCTATACGATGGACGGCATCGCCCAGTTGATGGAGGATAACGCCGTCTGTACGAAGAAGACGTTTTATGATGCGGTGCTGACCGGCGATTACAGTGACTATCCGTTCGTGGCGGAGATCCCCGCCGCTGAGGGAGACTATGCCGGCCGCGGCTATGCGCTGGAGGGTTATCTTTTCCCGGATACCTATGAATTTTACACCGGCAGCACCGGCGAAGCGGTGGTGCGCAAGCTGCTCAACAACTTCGATAACCGCGTGGATACCACCTATAAGGCGAAGATCGCCGCCAACGGCATGACCATCAACGAGGTGGTGACACTGGCCTCCGTGGTGCAGGCCGAGGCCGCGAGTGACGAGTGGTCGAGCGTGTCTCGCGTGCTGACCAACCGCCTCAACGACCCGGCGAATTATCCCTGCCTGCAGAGCGATGCGACCATCAATTACTACAAAAACCTCGACCGTTCGGTGGTGGGGCTGACGATCGCACAGGATGCCTATGACACCGCGGTGCGCCGCGGTCTGCCGCCCGGTGCGGTGGGCAATCCCGGCCTGAAGGCCATCAACGCAGTGCTTTCGCCCTCCACGGCTGAGGACGTGGTGGGATGCTATTTCTTCGCTACCGATATGAGCACCAATATCACCTATTATTCCAAGACCTATGCGCAGCACGTGGCGATCTGTCAGAAGTACGGGATCGGCGTGAGCGGCAACTCTTGACCTGTGTTTTGAAGACGGAAAGGAGATGAGCGTATGAGATGTTCCCGCTGCGGCCATGAACGGGAGGGACGCGAGCGTACCTGCCCCGTGTGCGGGCATCGCAGACGCTCGCCCGTGGCGGTGGCGCTGATCGTGGCCGCCGTGGTGCTGGCTGTCGCCCTGTTGGCGGCCGGCGGCCTTTTCCTGTGGTACCGTTTGAGTGACCGGCCGCTGCCGGCCGCACCCTCTGCCGGCGGGGAGACCCAGCCGACAACGGCACCCGTGGTCAACACCGTCACTGTCACCGTGCCCGAGGGGTACACGGTGCGGCGCATCGCGGCACTGATGGAGCAGAACGGCGTCTGTGCGGCGGCGGATTTCCTCACTGCCGTGCAGGAGGCGGATATTTCCGACTATGCCTTCGCGGCAGGGCTCCCGTCCGCCGAGGGGCGCGTGTATCGGCTGGAGGGATATCTCTATCCCGATACATATGAATTTTACAAAGATTGCAGCGGCGAGGCGGCGGTGCGCCGCTTCCTCGACAATTTTGCCCGCAAGTGGGACACGCTGCAGGAGTCGGCCGCTGCCGGTGGCCTCACGATGGACGAGGCGGTGACGCTGGCCTCCATCATCCAGTGGGAGGCCGGCCGTCCGGCGGATATGCAGCGGGTGTCCCGCGTGTTGCGTAACCGGCTGGAAAGCCCGGACTATCCCCGTCTGCAATGCGACACCACGACGAAATACCTGCGTGAACTGGCGGCCGATGGAGTGGAGGCGGACGAAAACGCCTACAGCACCTATATCTGCCGCGGGCTTCCCATCGGGGCGATCAACTGCCCGGGACTGGATGCCCTTACGGCGGCCGTCTCGCCGTCCGAGGAGGAGATCTGCGCCGGCTGCTTCTTTTTCGTTACCGATGCGGCGAACGATACCGTGTATTACTCCCGCACCTACGCCGAGCATCTTGCCGCCTGCCGGGAGCATAAGCTCGGCTCCTTCGCCGAATGAGGAGGTACCTCTATGATCCGTCCCGAGATCCTGGCCCCTGCCGGGGATGAAGAACGCCTGCAGGCCGCGTTGCTCTACGGAGCCGACGCGGTCTATCTTTCTATGACGCAGTTCGGTATGCGCTCCGCACCGCAGAATTTCACCGAGCAGTCTCTGCCCGGTGCGGTGGCGCGCGCCCATGCCGCCGGTGCCAAAGTGTATCTCACCTGCAATATCCTGCCCCGCAACGACGAGATCGACCGTCTGCCCGCTTATTTCGAGGCTGCCGCGGCCGCGGGAGTGGACGCGCTGATCGTGGCGGACTGGGGCGTGATCGGGCTGGCCAAGCGCTGTGTGCCGGATATCCCGCTGCACATCTCCACCCAGTTCGGTGTGGTGAATTATCAGACCGCGCGGGAACTGTGGGACATGGGCGCCCGGCGGGTGGTGCTGGCCCGCGAGCTGTCACTGGCCGAGATCGCCGAGATCCGCGAAAAGACCGACCCGGCGCTCGAGATCGAGTGCTTTGTCCATGGCGCCATGTGTATGTCCTATTCCGGGCGCTGTCTGCTTTCGAATTATCTCGCCGGGCGTGACGCCAACCACGGCGACTGCGCACAGCCCTGCCGCTGGCGCTATGAGGTGATCGAGCCGGGTCATCCCGACGACCGCTTCACCGTGGAGGAAACGCGTGAGGGATCGTTTTTGTTCAATGCGAACGATCTCAATATGATCGACCATCTGCCCGAACTGGCGCTGGCCGGGGTGCGTTCCTTCAAGATCGAGGGGCGTGCCAAAGCGGCCTACTACGCGGCCGTGACCACCAATGCCTACCGTGCCGCGGCAGACGGGTGGGAGGCTTCCGGCTTCGATCCGGCCTATCGTCCCGCCGCGTGGGTCAGGGAAGAATTGAACAAGGTCAGCCACCGCCCCTATTCCACCGGCTTTTATTACGGCACGCCCGGACAGAACAACGCCTTCGGCGGTTATGTGCGGGAGTATCAGGTGGCGGCGGTGGCGGTCGCTTCGCAGGCGGGCACGCTTTTAGTCAGTCAGCGCAACCGCTTTTGCCGCGGGGACGTGCTGGAGGTGCTGGAGCCGGGACGTGAGCCGTTTTCGTTGACGGTGGAGGCGCTGTTCGATGAGGCGGGCACCGCCATCGAGGCCGCGCCGCATCCCACCATGCTCTGCCGCATTCCCTGTAGCCGCCCGGTGGTGCCGGGCAGTCTGCTGCGCCGCGCTCTGTAATTTTCCGGCCGTTTTGCATATCGGTCTCTCTTTTGACGCACACTGGGCAAAAAGGGGGAGACGGCTATGCCAAAACGGTCGGTTTTTGTTTTTGCCCTGCTGATGCTGGTGCTCTGCGGGCTGATGACGCACTATCTCACGCTGTCGGACGGGGTGGATACGGCGGTGCTGGCGGGGCAGTCCACCGCCACGGTGACGGTGGCCACCGCCCGCGGCACGATCTATGACCGGGCAATGCGTCCGCTGGTGAACGACACCACCGAACTGCGTCTGTGTGTGGCCCCCTATCCGCGCACCCTGTCGGCACTGGCCAGTCAACTGACACCGCAGGCCTTTGCGGCCCTTTCCGACCGCCTGCGCGGCGGACGTCCGGTGGTGCTGCTTGCCGACGAACAGCCGCTGACCGACGGGGTACTGGCGTTTCACACGCCCGTGCGCAACGGCGGTACGCTGTTCGCCCCGCATCTGGTGGGTTATCTGGCCGGAGACGGGGTGACCGGTGCGGTAGGGATCGAGGCGGCTTATGATGATTTCCTCAATGCGTGCGGCGGTACGCTCACCGTGACCTATGAGATCAACGCCGCGGGGGAACTGCTGGCGGAAGATCCGCCCGTCGTGGCCGATACGCTGGACGCGGCGGCCGCGGGCGTGGTGCTCACCATCGACCGCGATCTGCAGATCTATGCCGAGTCGGTGGCGCGGCAGATGCTGCCCAAGGGCGCTATCCTTGTGCTGGACACGGCCGATGCCTCTGTGCTGGCGGCGGTCAGCGCGCCCGCGTTTCAGCCCGACACCGTGGCTGATCTGCTGGAGGATCCCGCCTCGCCGCTGCTCGACCGCACATTGTGCAATTATAACTGCGGCTCGGTGTTCAAGATCGTTTCGGCCGCCGCCGCGCTGGAAAACGGCGTGCCGCTCACCCGCACCTATACCTGTACCGGCAGCACCACGGTGGACGGAGTGACCTTTCACTGCCACAACCGTCTGGGGCACGGCGAACTGGATATGCAGGAGGCGTTTGCCGCTTCCTGTAACTGCTATTTCATTCAGTTGATGCAGGATGTCGGCCCCGACGCGCTCTATTACATGGCCGCGGCGCTGGGGTTCGACCGCGCCGTGCTGCCGGCGGCGGGCTACCGCACCGCCCGCGCCACCATCCCCACGCCGGAGGAGTTGGAGGCCAGTCCCGCGGCGCTGGCTAATCTGTCGTTCGGGCAGGGGACGCTGCTCGCCACGCCCTACCACATCGCGCAGTTGGTGGAGACGGTGGTGAACGGCGGCGAGCTGCTGCGCCCTTCGGTGGTGCGCGGCACGGTCGATGCCGCCGGCACCCTGACACCGGCCGAGCAGACACCGGCGCAGTCGGCTTTTTCCGCCGCCACTGCCGCCGCATTGCGGCAGATGATGATCGCCGCGGTGGGGGAGGGCTCCACCGGCGAGGCGGCCGCCCCGATCAACGGCGGCGCGGGCGGCAAGACCGGCACCGCAGAGACCGGCTGGCGTACCGCGTCGGGTGACACGGTGCAGAACTGGTTCGCCGGCTTTTACCCCGCCGAACAGCCCCGCTATGTGGTGGTGGTACTGGCGGAGGACGCCGGGGTGACAAAGGCCTCTGCCGCCCGGGTGTTCCACCGCCTGTGCGACGGACTTTACACTTTTTTGCCTCAAAACGATTGAAACTCTTGACGGGATGTGGTACAATTACTTTGTATGTGAAAAACATGGGAAAGGAAATGACTCTGACATGACCAAAATTGATATTTTTTCCGGCTTTCTCGGTGCGGGCAAGACCACGCTGATCAAGAAACTGATCGCAGAAGCCTATGCCGGCGAAAAACTGGTGCTGATCGAAAATGAATTCGGCGAGATCGGTATCGACGGCGGCTTTCTGAAGGACGCCGGCGTGGAGATCACCGAGATGAATTCCGGCTGCATCTGCTGCTCGCTGGTGGGCGATTTTGCCGAAGCGCTGAAAAAAGTGCTGGATCAGTTCGCCCCCGACCGCATCATCATCGAGCCCTCCGGTGTGGGCAAACTCAGCGACGTCATCCGTGCGGTGCAGGGCGTGGATTCGCCGGATATGCAGCTCAACGCCTTCACCACCGTGGTGGATGCCAACAAGGCGAAGATGTACATGAAAAACTTCGGTGAGTTCTTCAACGATCAGGTGGAGCACGCGGCCGCCATCGTGCTCAGCCATACCGACGGCATGAGCGCGGACAAGCTGGCCGCCGTGACCGCGCTGCTGCGTGAACACAACGCCGATGCCGTGATCGTGACCACCCCATGGGATGAACTGACCGGCTGTCAGATCCTTGACGCCACCGAGCGCACCTCCACACTGGAGGAGGAACTGCGCCGTCTGGCCGAGGAAGAGGAGGTCTGCCCCGTGTGCGGCCACCATCATCATCACGATGATGACGACGAATGCTGCTGCGGCCACCATCATCATGACGATGACGACGATGACGATGACGACGAATGCTGCTGCGGCCACCACCATCATCATGATGATGACGACGATGAATGCTGCTGCGGCCACCATCATCATGACGATGATGACGACGATGAGGATGAGCACGAACATCATCACCACCATCATCACCATCATCACCATCACCATGCCGACGAGGTCTTTGTCA
>JAZRVU010000045.1:0-10157 GCA_045599305.1 Acutalibacteraceae bacterium
GGTCACCGAGAATATAGAGTACATCCCTTTCCGAAAAACCGGAATCGGAAAGAAAACGCAGAAATTTGTCCAAAGGATACCCGTGCAGGTCAGAAGTTACATAGATCATTTTCTTCACCGTAATTCACTTGCCGTTAATCAAAGCATTCGTTATCATGTCCGCGATCGCTGTTTTCAGCCTGTCGGATCGTGACGCAACAGCGTCGCTCATCTTTTTCGTTGTAGAGGAACCTGAACCCGAGGCACGCGGAGCGTGCCGGGCAAGGCCTGCGAGCGCCGCCGGGGGCGGATGCAGCGAGCTGGGCTTGGCGCCGCGGTCAAAATCGGCAGCGGCAAATGCCGCGTCCGGCGATTTTGGGCACCGCAAGAGGGCATTTTCATATGCAAAGATGACCGACGCAACAGCGTCGGTCATCTTTTTCGTTGGTTGAAATCTTCCTATGCCTCTGTCTGCCTTTCCCGCACGATATACCGAGCCCATTTATCCCGGTACACACAGAGAAGCGCAATCAGATTTTTCACCCATTCGACTGCCTGACAGGCGAAATACATCGGCAGCAGACTCACTTTTTGTCGCGTTGATCGGCGCGAGCGGAAAATGCCTTGATGCAGGCGATCTCCTTTGCCGAATAGGGATAACCGTTGAAATGATACAAGTCATGCTGCCACGCGGTGAGCTTCAGGTCGCCGGAATAGTTCGGATCGGCAATGATTGGCCAGAAGCAGCCGTGCGGCTCATACGACTGGTAGAATCCCTGCACAAGGCCCCAGCAATAGCAGCCGACCCGCTCCAGATAGAACAACGGAAAGATCTCCTGCACATCGTTGTTCCCCACCCGGTGCAGCCATTCGGTGCACAGCAGCGGACGGCCGTAGAGTTCCTTCAGTTTTTCAATGATCTGCACCGTCTGCCCGTAAGGCTGATAGCAATGGAAACTGATGACATCCGAAAGTTCCAGAGCGCGCAGTTCCGCCTCGGCATCGGTCATGTCCCCTTCCCCCCATGTGAAGCAATCAGCGGTGATCGGCTGGATCACGTCATGGCTCCACAGGATCTCGAACGCCCGCTCCATATAGGGCACACTGGCCACGCCGCGTCCGCCGCCGCCGATCTCGTTCCACACGTCCCACACCTGCACACGCAGGTCGTTGGCATAGCGGGCGGCCACCTCGTCGATCATAGCGTAAAAATTCTTGCGATATTCCGCGTCCTCGTCCAGCAGGCTGTAAGCCTTGCCCGTATGCACATAGGCAAAGCCGCCGTCCTTGTGTCCGCCGTGCCAGCCCCAGTCCACATGCTGCTCGCCCAGCACCGGCGGCTCCCACTTATCCTTCGGTGTCAGACCGTCGCCGCCCAGAATGAGCATGACCTTCTGCCCGTATTTGTCCGCCAGCGTGATGTATTCCTCCAGATTGGCCATGAACGCATCATGCTCCATGATCCACAGATCCGCACACAGACCGATGCGGATCGCATTGAAGCCGGTATCCTTCGACAGGGCGAATTCCCGCTCCTGTTGGGCAAACACCTCTTCATGCTTATAGGATTGCCACAGGGCGATCCAGTTGACACAGTTGGAAGGCAGTCCGTTGTAGCCGCGGATCCACGGCTGTGCGTCATACCACTCCCATGCCTGTTCTTTTGTCCATTTCTGCCGCATGATTTTCACTCCCTATTTCCTTATTTTATCACAGAATAGCACACCGCCGATTGACATTCCACAAAAAAGACGGTAATATATGAACAAAAGGTAAGGTGATACCATGCTGCATTCCGCGATAGAATATTATCCCGACGAATCCGGGAAGCACGACTATTTTTCCACCTGGAAATGGGAGACCAAATACATTTTCCCGCATATGCATCAATACTCCGAGATCCTGTATGTTCTCTCCGGCACAATGACGCTGTTTTTAAACGGTGAACAGTTATGCGTCCCCGCCGGCTGCGGAGTGTTCATTCTGCCCTATGAGGTACACGCTTTCACCGAAACGACCCGAAACGCCACCCGGCACATCATGCATTCCGAAGCGTTCGTGCCGGAATTCTTCAAAAAGATGAATGACAACACCTTCCCCACCAAGCGGGTGATCGACCTTACCAAAGCGGCGCCCCTGTTGGAACAGCTCGACGATATCGCGCGCGATGACGGGATGCGGATCACCGGCGTGCTGAATCTGCTGTATGCCGAATTCTGGGAACAGTGCGAGCCGGCTGTCGGCTCAAAAAAAGAAACCGATATCGGCTGCCGGGTGATCGACTATGTGCAGACTAATTTCCTGCAGGATATCTCGCTGCGTTCTGCGGCCAAGGCACTCGGTTATCACGAAAAGTATCTCTCCGCTGTGATCTCCCGCATGACGGACATGCATTTCCGACTGTTTTTAAACGCCTACCGCGTGGAATATTTCTGCCGCCTGGCGTGCATGGAAGAGAACAAAAATAAAACGATCACCGCGCTCGCCTGCGAGTCCGGCTTCACCACCATGCAGACCTTCAACCGCGTATTCCGGCAGATCAAAGGGAGCACACCCGGTCAGTTCCGGTCTTCAAAATAAAAAATGTAATCTTTTCTTGCATTTTCGTCTTTAATATGGTATACTGGTAACGCAATAAAGCACGAAAGGATGATCAACATGCATCTCTACGACTGGATCACTTTGGTGGCGGTCGCACTGTACATGCTGATGATGCTGCTCATCGGTATGTCATTCTCGAAGAAAAACAAAACCGCCGGCGATTTCTATCTCGGCGGCCGCAAACTCGGGCCGCTGGTCACGGCAATGAGCGCCGAAGCCTCCGACATGAGTGCGTATCTATTGATGGGCATTCCCGGTCTGGCGCTGATGACGGGTCTGGCCGAAGCCGCGTGGACAGCCATCGGCCTTGCCGTGGGCACCTACCTCAACTGGCTGTTCGTGGCCAAGCGTCTGCGCAAATATTCCGAGCGCATCGACGCGGTCACCGTGCCGGAATTCTTCAACAAGCGCTTCGGTGACAGCCGGCACATCCTCTCTGTCATCGCCGCCGTCATCATCATCGTCTTCTTCATCCCCTACACCGCCTCCGGCTTTTCGGCCTGCGGCAAGTTGTTCTCCAACATGTTCGGTATGGATTACCTGACCGCCATGATCATCAGCGCGGTGGTCATCGTGGCCTATTGCACGATGGGCGGCTTCCTGGCTGCCTCCACCACCGACCTGATCCAGAGCATCGTGATGACCATTGCCCTCTTTGTGGTGCTGGGGCTGAGCGAAGGCTTCATCGGCGGCTTCGACAAGATCTTTGCCGAAGTGGGTGCCATGCAGGGCTACACCGATCTGTTCAAGGGATTTGACGTGGCTTCCGCCACCACCGGCAGTTACGGCGCACTGCCCATCTTTTCCACGCTGGCGTGGGGTCTCGGCTACTTCGGTATGCCGCACATCCTCCTGCGCTTCATGGCCATCGACAACCCCGAAAAACTCAAGACCTCCCGCCGCATTGCCAGCGTGTGGGTGGTCATCTCCATGGGGATCGCGGTGTTCATCGGTATGGCCGGCTACTCGCTCATGAAAGCCGGTATCGTCGGCCCCTACGCCGATGCCTCCGCCGCCGAGACCATCATCGTGGATATTTCCGCCTACATCAGCCGGATGGGCTATCTCCCCTCGTTCGTGGCCGGCATCTTCATTTCGGGCATTCTGGCCTCCACCATGTCCACGGCCGATTCCCAGTTGATCGCCGCCTCCTCCAGTGTGACGCAGGATATCCTTGTCAACACCTGCAAGGTCAAGCTTTCGGATAAAGCCACCATGCTCATCGCGCGTCTGTCGGTCATTGCGATCTCGATCGTGGCCGTCTTCCTGGCACGCAACCCCAACAGTTCCGTCTTCCGCATCGTGTCCTTTGCCTGGGCCGGTTTCGGTGCCGCGTTCGGCCCGATCATCCTGCTGGCGCTGTTCTGGAAACGCACCAACAAATACGGTGCCACTGTGGGTATGTTCGCCGGCGGCGGGATGGTGTTCATCTGGAAATTCCTCATTCGCACCAACTTTGCAGGCACCATCCTCGATATTTATGAGCTGCTGCCCGCTTTCCTCTTCGGCCTGATCGTGGCTGTGGTGGTGAGTCTGCTCACCCGTGCTCCCGAAAAGGAACTGACCGACGTCTTCGACGAAGTCAAGGCCAATCTGAAAGCCAAAGCATAAATCCAACACCTCGCTTGGGGGCAGGCTTCGGCCTGCTCCCTTTTTATATTGAAAAATCATGTCATATATGGTATGATACATACAGAAAGCGTGGTGAGGCAAAGTGTTGCGGCTGATATATACGGACGTATCGTTTTTGAACGATGACGCCCTCTTTGCCGAAAACTGTGCACGGCTTTCGGCATATCGGCAGGAAAAAGTGAACACCTTTCGCCTGCGCAAGGACAAGAACTTGAGCCTCGGTGCCGGCTTGCTGCTGGACTATGCCCTCTCCCCGTACGGCCTGCGGGAGCAGGATATGCGATACGGTGCCGGTGAAAACGGAAAGCCGTTTTTTAAAAACGCGCCGACGCTGCATTTCAGCCTCTCCCATTCCGGCACCAAAGCGCTTCTGGCGCTGGGCGACAGTGAGGTCGGCTGTGACGCGGAAGAGATCACGGCGGCCGATTTGAAGATTGCCGCACGCTTTTTCCACCCGGAGGAATATGCGGCACTGCTCGCCGCCCCGGCCGACAGGCAAAATGAAGCGTTTTTCCGCCTGTGGACGCTGAAAGAGAGTTTCATCAAAATGACCGGTGACGGCTTGGGGGTGCCGCTATCGGGCTTCTGCATCCGCCGTCAGCCGGACGGCATCACGGCGGACCGCCCGTCATTTGATAAGACGGTCTTTTTCGCGGAATACGATGATATCCCGGGCTATTGTGTATCTCTCTGCACCACCGGCCATCCGGAACGCCCGCCTTTGGAATGTATACGCCTCCCCTATGGAAAATTGAAGGAGTGATAATATGAAGATTTTATCTTTCGGTGAACTGATCTGGGACATCCACGGCGATCAGTACACCATCGGCGGTGCGCCTTTCAACTTTTCGGCGCACGCCGCCATGTGCGGGGCGGAAAGCTATCTGCTCTCCGCCGTGGGCGACGATGAACTCGGACAGCGCGCCGTCCGGCTGGCCGCCGGATTCGGCGTACACACCGATCTGATCGCCGCACTGCCGGATTTCCCCACCGGCCGCTGTACCGTCTCGCTGGACAATGCCGGCAAGCCGCACTACACCCTGCATGAGCAGGTGGCCTATGACCATATCCCCCTGCCGCCGGGAATCGAAAACGAACCATTTGACCTGTTCAGTTTCGGCACGCTGGCACTGCGGGAAAAGGATAATCGGCAAACGGTGAAAGCGCTGCTCGATCGCTGCCGGTTCGCTCATGTTTTCTGCGACGTGAACATCCGGCCGCCATTTTTCGGTGCCGAAAGCGTGGCTCTCTGCCTGCAAAACGCCACCATTTTGAAAATGAGCGACGAGGATGCCATAACGGTAGCCGCACTGCTCGGCGCGGCATATGTCGATCCGTCGCAGATGGCGCATCTGCTTTCGGCGCAGTTTGGGCAGCTGCAGGTCGTACTCATCACATTGGGCGGCGACGGCTCCTTTGCACTGGATTGCCGCACAGGCGAAGAATACGTCTGCCCGGCCGAGCCGGCACAGGTCGTCTCCACCGTGGGCGCGGGCGACAGCTACAGTGCCGCTTTTGTCGCCGCGCTCCTTTCGGGTCAGAGCGTGCCGAACGCCATGACACGCGGTGCGCGGCGCAGTGCCCGCGTGGTCGCCTCGGCCGCCGCCGTGTTTGACCTGCCGGAAGATTTCCAAAAGGAGTGATATACTATGCGGATCGCCCCGGAATCACCGGATATTACCGAATTCTTTCGTTTGGACGATACCCTGTTGGAACAGTCCCAAAATCAACTGCGCCAATATGACCGGCTGATGGCGTATTACCGCTGCGCCATTATGGAGATCGAAACGAAATTCAATGTCCTCAACGAGGAGTTCTCATTGCAGTATGACCGAGACCCCATCAATGCCATCAAGACCCGGCTGAAATCGCCCATAAGCATCAAAGAAAAACTGGAGCGCAAAAATCTCCCATTCACCCTGCAGACGATCGAGGAGGAGCTCAACGACATCGCCGGAGTGCGGGTGGTCTGCTCTTTTCCGGAGGATGTGTATGCGCTGGCAGACGCTTTGCTGCAGCAGGATGACATCACCCTGCTCTCCCGCAAGGACTACATAGCCAACCCCAAGGCGAACGGCTACCGCAGTCTGCATCTGGTCGTTACCGTGCCGATCTTTCTGGAGCACGAAAAGCGCATCATGAAGGTGGAGATCCAGTTGCGTACCATCGCCATGGACTTCTGGGCCAGTCTGGAGCATCAGCTGCGCTACAAAAAAGATTTTGATTTCACCCCCGCCATGGTGGAAGAACTGCACGGCTGTGCCGAACTGAGTGCCGAACTGGACGCCCGCATGGACGCTCTCCGCGCCGCTGTACAGCCGCGGCGAAAAGATTGACCGAACATAAAAAAGGCGTGCTGCCTGTGCAGCACGCCTTTTTATCATTCTTTTTCCGCAGGAACGCGCAGGAACGATTCCTGCAGTCGGACGGTATTGTGGGCGATCTTCCCTTCTGTCTGCTCGCTGAACAGGCCTTTTTGATTGGTGTGGCGCACATAATTGGCATTTTCAGCCGAGGCGATATCCACACGCAGCCGCTCTCCCTGTCGGATAAGGAACGCGTGCTCATCGAAAGTGAAATCCAACGTCACCGTCTCCCCCGGCCGGTACTCCCCCTTTTGGAAGACCAGCGAGGTAATATCGTCGCGCAGGCCGTAGTCGCCCTCCGCCTTTGCCAGACTGACACGCATATAAAAGCAGGTATCCTCGCAGTCGGAACTGACGGAAAGCCGCGCCGTCATGCGGCCTTTGATCAAGGTATCCGCCTCAAAGGCCGGGGTATACACGGTGACGATATCCGCACGCTGACCGGGCTTTTCCTGAAAGCGGGCACCGCCGAAATTGCAGCAGAGACCGCCGTTGAAACAGGGCGCATCCGCGGGATCATACGTATAGGTCACCGCCCGGTCGCCCAGCGGGAACTGCAGAGTGCTGTCGGATGCGAAATCATCCGTCACCCACTCATTTTTGAAAAGCGTGTAATAGGTGATGTGTCCCGTGGTAAAGGGCGAACGGCTGCTGCGGCCGAGAACATAGTCAAACCATTCCAGTTCATACTCGCTGCCGAATTTTTCCTGTCGGTTGGCGGTGGGCAGCGGGATCGGGCTCGAATTCACTGCGTCGCCGTGGTCGTAGGCCGATATCACCAACGCCGACTTGTCACGGCAGGCGCTGTTCAGCCGCCGCCACATCTCAAAAATGCCGCCGGTGTAAATATCGTAAAACCCGGTGGTGAACAGAATGGGAAAATGCGCATCGTCGGTGGCGTGACGGGCATCCGCGCCGCCAAAGCGGGTGTTCCAGAACGGGTCACGCGGGTCGGGATGGCGAAGCACCTCGTCAAAATCCTCTGCCGGCTCCCCCAGCACCGATTCCGAAAAGGCAGAAAACGGCAGGATGTCCCAATTCGCTCTGTTGTGCGGATGATGACTTTTTGCCTTGTACATACCGAGATACCAGCCGCAATGCAGTCCCTTCTTCAAAAAGCCGTTGCGATAGCAGATGTTATACCGCTCGCAGTCCTGCACATTGAAAATGGCACCCTTCACATCCGGCGCATAGGGTGCCACCGCATAGTGCACCGAGGTAAGATAACTCGTCCCCTGCAGCAGCAGTTCCCCGCTGTAAAACGGTTGACGGCGGATCCAATCCATCAGCGCCAGGCCATCCTCACGTTCGTTGATGTACGGGAGGCAGTCACCGTCGCTCTTGCCGCGCCCGCGGCAATGCTGCACGATGATGGCATATCCACGCTCCAGCCACAGACCGAATGCCTGCCCATATTCCGCCAAGATATCCTCCTCGGGCAGATTTTCGAAGCGATCCACATACGGGTCACGGCGGATCACGGTGGGATACCGCCCCTCTTTGGCCGGCAGAAGCACCGCTGTGAACAGGCTCGTGCCGTTCACGGTGAGATATTCATATGACAGAAAAGACATGATGTTCTCCCCTTCATCGGTTTTCTCCATTACATCACATTAGCCCGGCAATGTCAATAGAAAACGGCACGCCTTTCATAAAAAGACGTGCCGTTTTTTTATTTCGACTTTTTCATTCTGACTAAAAGCCAGCCAAGGAGGAAAACCGAAGCGATACAGACGGCACCGTTTAAGGCGGTCATCATGTAGTAGCCCATAAAATCGAACCGCACCGCACCTGATACCAAATAAGGCTGTGCCGCGGCTTTATGCAGGGTGGCAGCGCAGGAAACGCCTGTGTATAAGCCGATCAAGCCCAACATGACACACAGGATCGATCGCACGATTTTGCTTTTTATGAACATAACTGCCACTCCGTTTTCACACCGTCTTGGTAGAAAAATATGCCTTTCGACCGCGAAAAATCCTTATCTGCTTCGACACGATCAAATTCACGCAATGACTTTTGCAGTCTTTTCGGCGTATAGATTAGCGTTTGCGTTTTCAACGCGAATTCGTCATCCACCAACGCATTCCACAAGTGGATCGCCCAATAACTGCAATTTTGGCCGAGAGTCCATCTATCGTTGCGGTCGATATAGTCCCCGATCGTCTCCAACTGCGATTCGTCGATGTTTACACTTAGGGAGCATCTGCCGGCATAGCGGCCGAAATTTTGAATAAAATCGGGTTCCAGATTAAAAATCACACCGCAATGGCCCGAAATCGCCCAAATCGAGAAAGTCACGATCTCGTCGTTTGCCACTTCATGATCTTTGATATACACGGAATGGCCGGACCGATTATCAATGGATAACCAGGTATGCCCCAGGCATTTGACGAACGGCTCGGTTTCGGTATCACCGTCGAATGTGGTGATCGAAAAAATGATCCCGGTATCCGCACAAGGTATCGTTTTGGAGCCTGCCCTATAGGTGTTGAAATCAAGCCCCAGACACAAAGCGGCGATCAGCAGAGAAAAAGATATGAGCCATATCGCTATCCTTTTTTTCACACTTGCTCCTTCCGGGCTGATGGCATGAATTCCGATCTGCCGCGCATCAATAAATGGGATGTGCCGCGCAGAGCTCCTGCACCTGCGCAGAGATGCGCTCCTTATTTCCGTCGAAGTCCTCAATGGCGTCTGCCAGCCAGTCGGCGATCAGCCGCATCTCCGGCTCCTTGAAGCCGCGGGTGGTGACGGCGGGCGTACCGATACGCAGACCGCTGGTCACAAAGGGGCTGGCCGGATCGTTGGGGATGGTGTTCTTGTTGGCGGTGATGTGCACCTCGTCCAGACGTGCCTCCAATTCCTTGCCGGTGACGTTGTTCTTCAGGAGTTTCAGCAGCATCAGGTGGTTATCCGTGCCGCCGGAGACGATCTCGATACCGCGCGCCTGCAGGCCGTCGCACAGCACGGCCGCGTTCTTCACGATCTGACGGCCGTATTCCTTGAACTCATCCGTCATGGCCTCGCCCAGTGCCACGGCCTTGGCGGCGATAATGTGCATCAGCGGGCCGCCCTGTGTGCCGGGGAAGATCGCCTTGTCGATCGCCTTGGCCAGTTCTTCCTTGCACAGGATCATGCCGCCGCGCGGGCCGCGCAGCGTCTTGTGGGTGGTAGTGGTCACCACGTGCGCATACGGCACCGGCGAGGGATGCACACCGGCGGCCACCAGACCGGCAATGTGCGCCATATCCACCAGCAGATAGGCGCCGACTTCATCGGCGATCTCGCGGCAGCGCTTGAAATCGATCACACGGGAATAAGCGCTGGCACCGGCCACGATCAGTTTCGGGCGGCACTCCAGCGCAATACGGCGCATCTCGTCATAGTCGATGGTCTCGGTCTCGGGATTGACACCGTAGGGCACCACGTTGAAATATTTGCCCGAAATGTTCACCGGCGAGCCGTGGGACAGATGCCCGCCCTGCTGCAGATTCATACCCATCACGGTGTCGCCCGGCTGCAGCAGAGCAAAGAACACCGCCAGGTTGGCAGAGGCGCCGCAATGCGGCTGGACGT
>JAZRVU010000046.1:0-21410 GCA_045599305.1 Acutalibacteraceae bacterium
TGAAAGTTTAACTGCGTTTTTATTCAGAAAGGACGTGCTGATGATGAAAGGATATCTCTGGCTTTGTGTACTGGTCACCGTTTTGCTGCTGGTGCTGCCTCTGCAGACCTTCGGCATGAACACCGCACCCGCTCCCGCGCCCGACCCGGCACCCACTGCGACTGCCGCGGCCACCACGACCACCGCGTCCACCGCGCCCACCGAGGCGGCGAACACCGTGCCGGGCGGTGAATTCCGGGTAGCCGTCGCGGGTGAGGTGGTCACGGTGGATGAGCGCACCTTTTTGATCGGCACGCTGGCGGCGGAGATGTACCCCACCTACCACACCGAGGCGCTCAAAGCGCAGGCGGTCGCCGCCTACACCTACTACGGCTATGAGCGGGACGCCGCCCGGCAGAAAGGCGAGGCGGCCGACTTCGACGATGTGCCCTCCACCTTTCCGGCGCTCTATTCCGAAGAGGGGCTGCGCGCCCGTTTCGGGGACAAGTTCGGGGAATACTACGCCAAGCTGTGCGAGGCGGTGGACGCGGTGTTCGGGCAGCGCATTTACTATGAGGGGGAGCCGATCATGGCGGTCTACCACGCCATGTCGGCCGAACAGACCGAGACGGCCGGGGTGATCTGGGGCAAGGATCTGCCCTATCTGCGCCCGGTGAAGAGCCCGGGAGACACGCTGGCGCCGTCTTATGAATCGGTGGTGACGGTGACGGTGACCGACTTCGCCGCCGCGGTGCAGGAGGCGGGCGCTACCCTTTCGGGGGACGCGGGCAATTGGATAGACGCCGCCGGGATCACCCGGTCGGCGTCCGGCACGGTGACGGCGGTGAAGGTGGGCGATCAGACCTTTACGGGGCGGCAGCTGCGCGCCCTGTTCGGGCTGCGCTCCGCCGTCTTCACGGTGGAATACCGCGCGGGGGTCGGCTTCGTGTTCACCGTGCACGGCTACGGTCACGGGGTGGGCATGAGCCAGTACGGCGCCGACTGTCTGGCCGCCGAGGGAAAGGACTACCGGGAGATCCTGCAGTACTATTACACGGGGGTCACGGTGGAGTAGTTGCAAAATGAAAAATTATATGGTATACTTATTGAAAGCATCATCATTGCATCATCAATAACAGGATAGGAAGATCCCATGCAGTTTCAACAACTCAATCTCATCTCACCGCTGCTGAAAGCGGTACAGGCGGCGGGGTATGTCACCCCCTCGCCCATACAGGAAAAGACCATTCCGCTGGTGCTGTCCGGCCGGGACGTGCTGGGCTGTGCCCAGACCGGCACCGGCAAGACGGCGGCGTTCGCACTGCCCATTCTGCAGCGGCTGCACCGCAGCCGGCCGCAGGGCGGCGGCCGTCCCATCCGGGCGCTGATCCTCACCCCCACGCGGGAACTGGCGATCCAGATATTCGAAAACTTCCGTGACTACGGGCACGATCTGCCGCTGCGCACCGCCGTGATCTTCGGCGGGGTGGGACAAGCCCCGCAGGTGGAGGCACTGAAAGCGGGCGTGGACATTCTGGTGGCCACCCCCGGCCGCCTGAACGATCTGATCGGGCAGGGCTTCATCCGGCTGGAGACACTGGAGATCTTTGTGTTGGACGAGGCCGACCGCATGCTGGATATGGGCTTTTTGCACGATGTGAAAAAAGTGATCGCGCTGCTGCCCAAAAAGCGGCAGACGCTGTTTTTCTCCGCCACCATGCCACCCGCGGTGGAGGAGCTGGCACTGGGTCTGCTGACCGACCCCGCCACCGTCAAGATCTCCCCCGTCACCAAAACGGTGGACAAGATCGCGCAGTCGGTGTTTTTCGTGAAAAAAGCGGACAAGGTCGACCTGCTGCTCTGGCTGCTGGAGGAGCGGCACATGGAGGCGGTGCTGGTGTTCAACCGCACCAAGCACGGTGCCAATCAGCTGGCGGAAAAACTCACACGCGCCGGGGTACAGGCCATGGCCATCCACGGCAACAAGAGCCAGACCGCCCGGCAGGAGGCGCTCGGCCGCTTCAAGGCCGGCAAGCTGCGGGTGCTGGTCGCGACCGATATCGCCGCCCGCGGCATCGACGTGGCGGAACTGCCCTTTGTCATCAATTTCCATGTGCCGGACACCCCGGAGGCGTACATCCACCGTATCGGCCGCACCGGCCGTGCGGGTCTGGAGGGCGAGGCCATCACCCTGTGCTGCGCCGAGGAACTGGAGGACTGGCGGGATATCGAAAAGCACACCAAGCAATCCGTGCCGGTGGGTACCTACCGCTGGTCGGTGACCGATATGCAGCCGGAGGCGGCGCCCCCGCGGGAGCCCCGTCCGCCGCGGCCGGAAAAGGCGCAGGCCAAGCAAAAGGCCGAAAAGCCGCCGCGCGCCGAACAACAAAAGCCGAAAAAGGCACCGCGTGCCGAGCAGCCCAAACCGACGGAAAAGCCCCGCCGCGAAGAGCCGAAGCAGGCCGCCTCTGTTCAAAAGCCGCAGGACGCCGAAGTGCGGCAGCCGGCCGAAAGCCCGGCCGCCCCGCGGGGAAAGAGCGGCTCCATGGGTGCCGCCTATGCCGCGCGCTACGGCAGCCGCCCGGTGCGCCCCTTCCAGTCGCGGGTGACGCTTGCCCCCAAAGCAGAGGACTTCCCGCCCCCGCCGGCCGCGACCGGTGTGAGCGGCACCCGGCTGCAAAACTGGTCGGCCGATGATCTGCCGGAGAGACGGCGCATCACCGGGGACTGGGACACCCTGCCCCCCGAAGAGGAGGCACCGTCCCCTGCCCCGTCGGCACCGGCCGCAACGCCCGAAAACGGCGGACAGCCGAAAAGGCGCCGTCACCGCGGCGGACGCCGCCACCATAAATCCTCTGCAAACGGTCAGAATGAAAAGGAATGATCCCCATGAAAACTGATTTGATCCTGATCCGCCACGGTTACAGTGAATCCAACCGCGGCGATTGGTACACCGGCCACACCGATGTGGCATTGACGGACGTCGGCATCATGCAGGCCGAAAAATGTGCCGAGGCACTGGCCGGCCGCCGCATAGACGCACTCTTTGCCAGCGATCTGAAGCGGACACAGCAGACCGCCGCCCCCATTGCCCGCCTCACCGGCCTGCCGGTGCAATTGCGGCGGGAACTGCGGGAGATCAACGGCGGCGAATGGGAGCATCAGCCTTTCGATCAACTGCGAAAGCGGTACCCCGAAGCCTACGGCATCTGGTGCCGGGACATCGGCCGTGCCGCCTGTCCCGGCGGTGAAAGCGTAGCGGAAATGGCCGCCCGCATTCTCACCGCGGTGGGCAAGATCGCCGAAGAATATGCCGGCAAGACGGTCTGCATCGTCACCCACGCCACCCCCCTCAGGGCGATCTGCACGAAAGCCGCCGGCCTGCCGATAGAGGATATGGCGCATATCCCGTGGGTGCGCAACGCAAGCATCAACTATTTCACCTATGAGGACGGCCGCCTCACCGCCGTCTCCACCGACAATGTGGATCATCTGGGGGAATATGCCACCGCACGTCCCAGCGGTGTATGAGTAAAAATGAACAAGGACTGTGGTCGATCGGCCACAGTCCTTGCTTTTTCTTTATTTTGCCGTCAACAGGAAACGGTGTGTCCCGGCACCGATGGGTCTTCCGGCCTCGGAACAGGTGAAGCCGGACGGCGGGCAAAGGATACCCGTCATATCCGCCGGCACCGTGACGGTAAGCACCACATCGGCGCCCTCCCGCTCCCAACGGCAGCGCAGGTCGCGGTGGTGTGCCTCGGCCCACGAGAGGCCCGCCGGGAACTGCGGCGTCAGCCGGAAAGCGGCGGGCGAGTCGATCTTCAGCCCCGCGATCTCGCCGATCATGAAGCTGCTGACGTCCCCGTAGAAATGGTGGTTCAGCGAATAGGTCTCCCCTTGGGGATCGAGCCACATCTCGAACAGCGTGGTGGCACCCTGTGCGAGCCAGCAGCCGTATCCGGTGCGGCCGGTGTCCAAAATCATGCGGCAGGCAAGGTCGATCTCCCCCATGTCGGCCAGCACGTGATAGATATACCGCAGGCCGATCATGCCGCAGGCGCTGATATCGCCGTCGCGGTGGATGATCTCCAGCAGTTTTTTTCGTGCCGCGGGCAGCTCGGCCTCATCGAAGAGCCCCATGCCCAGCGCCACCGCCTGTGAGGTCTGGCAGTCGCCCGCCACCGTGAGAGTCTCGCGGTCGATCAGGTGGGTGCGGATGGCGGCGCGCATATCGGCCGCAAACTGCGCCGCCTCGGCGCTTTCGGCGGTCAGCCCCACCGCCGCACACATCTCGGCCGCCTTGCGGCCGATGTCATACAGCTCGGCGCTGTCGGTGAACTCCAGCGGCGAGACGATGCCGTGGTTTTGCTCCTCGTTCGGGTCGCACCAGTCGCCCAGTCCGAAGGCCGCCAGCCCTTTTTCCGAAAGGCGGGTGCGGGCATAGCGGAAATAGCGCAGCATCATATCGGCGTTGTCCCGCACCGCGTCGGTGTCGCCGTCATAGCGCCAGATGTAATAGGGCAGGTTGACGCACGCCGCGTCCCACGCGGGGCCGTTGCCCCACGCGAATCCCCATCCGCCGGTGGGGATGATGCCGGGCAGAGCGCCGTCTTCCCGCTGGGCATAGCGGATATTGCACAGCCACTCCTTCATCAGATCCTTCACGTCCAGATTGAGCAGCATATGCTCCGCCGAGACGGAGGCGTCGCCCGTCCAGCCGTTTTTCTCGCGGTGGGGACAGTCGGTGGGGAAATAGAAGAAATTGGAGAGATCCGACCGGCGGGTGCATTCCTGCAGACGCACGAGCCGCTCGTCCGAGCAGGCAAAATCGCCCCGTGCGGCGATATCGGAGGACTGCTCCAGCAGCACCAGCGTATCCGGCCCGATCTGCTCGGGCAGCAGTCCCTCCACAAAGGCGTAGCGGAAGCCGTCATATTTGAAGCAGGGGGTGAACACCTCCCGCCCGCCGCGGCAGGTGAAGACGTCCACCTGCCCGTATTCCAGATATTTTTCGGTCGCGCCGGGGCGGTCGAAGATGGTGTTGTTCACCGAGGGGGTACCGTTCACCAGATGCTCCATGTGGCGAATGGTGATCGTCTGACCCGACTGACCGTTGATACGCAGGCGGGTCACACCGGCGGTGTTCACCCCGAAATCGAAGACGTAGACGTTCTCCCGCTCGGTGCCGGGCAGAGGTGCCGCTCCCTGCGCCGTGCTCTCGTGCGCGAAGGCAAGGCGGTCGTAATGCGTCACCTTCACCGGGCGGATCATCTGCCGCACCGCGATGGGCGGCACGGTGCACAGCCGCTTTTCGCCGCCCGGTGTCTCGCAGGGCAGTGCGGGCGTCCAGCCGGCGGCATCGAAACCGGGATACTGCCAGCGCGCCGGCTCCAGCCGGGAATCCACGCGGCAGCCCATGCGCTCATCGTCCCATATCACCGACGAGGGATGGGTGAGGAACTGCTCGTCCGCCTCCACCGTCACCGTCTGCCCGCCGCAGATGGCCTCCAGACAGAGCGCCACGCACACCGGGCCGCGGCAGGGGGCGCAGTTGAAGCCCCAGATGAAGCCGCCGAATCCATTGCGGAAGCCGTTGCCTAGCTGCACGCCGATAACGTTTTCGCCCGGCATCAGCCGTCCGCGCAGATCATAGCGGTCGTAATAGCAAATATGGTCGGTATTGCTGATGTAGGGAGCGAGCGGCCCCTTGGTCACCTCGGCCCCGTTGATCCACAGACGGTAAAAGCCCAATCCGCAGATGGTGATCTCGGCCGTCTCGGGATACGCGTCCAGCGTAAAGGTGCGGCGCAGATAGGGCGACGGCACCGGATGGTCGAAGTCACAGCGATCGTGGGTGGCACAGATGAATTTCTCCGAAAGCTTCACGGGGCAGGCCTCCTCACAGTTTTTTCAGTTCTTCCCGAATGTAAGGCAACTCCAGCAGTTTCTGCTTCACCTGCTCCACCGTGAGCAATTCGGTGTTGCCGGAATTGAACTCGGTGAGCGGATTGCGCTCCACATCCCCCTGCCGGAAATATTTATCGTAGTTGAGGCCGCGCTTGTCGCAGGGCACACGGAAGAAATCGCCCATGTCCACCGCGTTGGCACACTCCTCGTTGGTCAGCAGGGTCTCATACATCTTTTCGCCGTGGCGGATACCGATGACCTTGATATCGGCGGGGTCGCCGCCGAACAGCTCGCACACCGCCTGTGCCTGCACGCCGATGGAGCAGGCGGGAGCCTTTTTTACCAGGATATCGCCGCTTTCGCCGTGCTCGAAGGCGAAGAGCACCAGCTCCACCGCCTCCTCGAGCGACATGATGAAGCGGGTCATCTCCGGGTCGGTCACGGTGATGGGCTCGTGCTTGCGGATCTGGTCGATCCACAGCGGGATCACACTGCCGCGCGAGCACATCACGTTGCCGTAGCGGGTGCAGCAGATACGGGTCTTTTCGGGCGACACGGTGCGGGACTTGGCCACGATCACCTTTTCCATCATCGCCTTGCTGGTACCCATGGCGTTCACGGGGTAGGCCGCCTTGTCGGTGGACAGGCAGATGACCGAGCGCACCCCCGCCTCGATGGCGGCGGTCAGCACGTTTTCGGTGCCGATGATGTTGGTGCGCACCGCCTCCATGGGGAAGAACTCACAGGAGGGCACCTGCTTGAGCGCCGCCGCGTGGAAGACATAGTCCACCCCCACCATGGCGGGACGGATGGACTCAATGCTGCGCACATCGCCGATGTAAAACCGGATCTTGTCGGCGTGCTCCGGGAAGGTCGCCTGAAATTCATGGCGCATATCGTCCTGCTTTTTCTCGTCACGCGAAAAAACGCGGATCTCCCCGATATCGGTGGCAAGGAACCGGTGCAGCACCGCATTGCCGAAGCTGCCGGTGCCGCCGGTGATCAAAAGGGTCTTGCCGCAAAACACACTGCTTTTCATATGTATCTCTCCCGTTTATTCCAATACTTTCACGAACGCCTCGGCGTTATCGCGGATATATGCCACGCAGCGCGTCAGCGGCTGTTCGGCCGCCGCAGCGGCGGCGAACGCCTCGTCCGCCGTGCCGGGGGTCTCCTGCTGTGCCGTCACAGCGGCGGCACAGGCGGCGGCACCGATCTGCGCAAAGCCGTCGGCCGCCAGCGGCAGAAACGGCGCGGTGGGAGTGGCCGTCACGGCCGCGAGCCCGTCGGCTTCGGCCTCCTTGGTCACCGCCCATACGCTGTAGACATTCACCTGTGCGTTCGACCACACCGCCGTCATGCGGTAGGGGTCGGGGCGCTTTTGGTCACAGTCGGCCAGCATGGCGCGAATGACCTCGTTCACCAGCGTCTCGTCCGGCAGTGCGTCCAGTTTTTCCTTGGTCAGCACCTCCGCCGTATCCGTCTTCTCCTTGGCGGAGAGACGGTGCAGATACCACGCGATCAGGGCGATGAGCAGCAGCAGGATAAGCGTCTTCACACCGCCCACGTTTTCGAAAAATGATGCCGCCAAAATCATATCCGTCACTCCTTTTGAGTCAGCAGTTTATAGATCTCGCCTTTTTTGAGCCCGCATTCCGCGGCGGCTCGGCGTGCCGCCTCCGAAGCGGAGGCACCGGCGGCCACATAGGCCTGTGCCCGCTTCAGCGCTTCTTCGGGGGTGGCGGCCTCCTCGACGGGGGCGGCGGCCCCCTCGATCACCAGCACGAACTCGCCGCGCGGCGGCTCGGCCGCATAGTGGGCGGCCGCCTCGGCCAGCGTGGTGCGCCAGGTCTCCTCATGCAGCTTGGTCAATTCCCGCACCACCGCCATGCGCCGGTCACCGAAGGCAGCCAGCAGATCCTGCAGGGTGCCGGTCAGCTTGTGCGGCGCCTCATAAAATACCATGGTGCGCCGCTCGGTCTTCAGGCTCTCCAGATGCTCCCGCCGGGTGCGGTTGGTGGTGCTCAAAAAGCCCTCAAAGGTGAAGCGTCCCACCGGCAGACCGGAAAGCGCCAGCGCGGTGGCCACCGCCGTGGGGCCGGGCACCGCGGTGACGGGGATCTGCCGTTCGTGGCACAGCGCCACCAGATCCTCGCCGGGGTCGGAGATGGCGGGCATCCCGGCATCGGTCACCAGCACGGCGGTCTCCCCCGCCGCGATCCGGTCGCAGATGGCGGCGCCGCGCTCATATTTGTTGTGCTCGTGATAACTCACCAACGGCTTTTTCACCCCGAAATGGGTCAACAGCTTCATGGTGACACGGGTGTCCTCCGCCGCCACAAAGTCGCAGGTCTCCAGCGCCTCCAGCGCGCGGGGTGAAAAGTCCGACAGATTGCCGATCGGCGTGCCGACCAGCACCAACTTCCCGCTCATACACCCGCCTCCGTTCCTGACAAATCGGCCTATGCGGCCATTGTTATCAAATAATACCATTTTTCACTCTTTCCGTCAACGGTATTTTTGATTTTCATGGGCCGCGCCCGCTTTTCGGCAAGATGGCCAAAAGAGGGGGAAAACTTTTTGCCAACATTTTGTGGTGTTTTGGTTGACTTTACCACAAAATCTTGTTATCCTGTGTTCGGGTGCCAGAGTGCCCCGAAAATGCCGTTCCCGGCATAAACAGGGAGGGTCTTTCTTATGAAACCGATGGAACAACGTCCGTATATTCTGAAGCCGAAGTACGACACCGGTGATTTCTGCGTGGTCACGGTGGACGCCTCTGCTTTTCATGCCAAAAATGACGGCACCGGCGATGCGGCGCCCGCCATTCAGGCGGCGCTGAACCTCTGCGAGGAGCAGGGCGGCGGCACCGTCTATCTGCCGGAGGGGCGCTACGCCCTGCGCAGTTATCTCATCATTCCCCGCGCCGTCACCCTGCGGGGCGAGTGGATCTGCCCCGAAAAGGAGCCCAACGCCGGCCGCGGCACCATTCTGATGGCCTATTGCGGCAAAAACGATCCCAACGGCACGGCGCAGATCACCATGATGCCCTGCACCGGCCTCAAAAACATCACTGTCTACTACCCCGAACAGGATCCCGCGGCGCCCATCCCCTACTCCGACACCGTTTTCCAGTTCATCTCCGACAGCGTCACGCTGGAAAACGTGACCATGGTGAACACCTGGCAGGGCTTCCGCTGCGGTCCCGGCGGCAATGAACTGCACACCCTGAAAAACGTGTATTTCACCCCGCTCAACTACGGTATCAGCATGGACCGCACCACCGATATCGGCCGTCTGCAGCACTACCATATCAGCCCCCGCTACTGGGAGCAGTTCACCCTCACCGCAGAGAGCGAGCCGCTCACCGCCGCACAGAGCGACGCCCTGCGCACCTATATGTTCCAAAACACCGTCGGCGTGTTCATGGCCCGCTCCGACTGGGAGTACAGCTACGATCTGCACATTGAGGGCTGCCGTGCCGCCATCCACATCACCGATTCCCCCGCCGGCGCCCCCAACGCGCAGATGAGCCGCCTCTTCATCCACAACTGCGACGTCGCCTTTGAACTCAAGCGCCTCAACGGCATCGGCGTCTCCGTTTCGGACGCCGTCGTCACCGGCGACCGTCCGCTCAAAGCGGGCGTGTGGGCGCAGGAGACCTATGCGGCAGACAACGTCACCCTGTTCAACGGGGTGGACTTCAAGGCGCCGTTCACCCACGCCGTCCTGCACGACGGCACCGGCACCCTGAGCTTTGTCAACTGCACCTTCGGCGGCTTCACCGATACCGCCGTGGTGCAGCACAGCGGCGGCCTGTCGCTGCAGCAGTGCACCTTTGCCGCGGGCGACCATCTGGCGCTGACCGACGGCATCGGCGGCGCCCAGATCCTCGGCTGCACCTTTGAGGGCGGCCTGCGCTCTGCCGTTTCGGACAAGGCGAAGCGTGAACTGCAGTTCTCCGATGCGCCGCTCGGTCTGCCGGTGATCCCGCGCTGCGGCCACACCTTCTGTGACCGGCCCATCCGCCCCGCGAGCGACACGCTCTACTATGCGCCGGACTTCGGTGTCTGCACCGATCCGCGCATCGACAATACCCGCCGTCTGCAGAAGGCGCTCGACGCGGCCGGCGAGACCGGCGGCGTGGTGTTCATCCCCGGCGGCTGGTACCGTTTTGACGGCACGCTGAACGTGCCCGCGGGCGTGGAACTGCGCGGCGTGTTCGAGGTGCCCAGCCACACCATCGGCGGCGGCACAGTGCTGCGCACCTTTGCCGGCAGACGCAACGAGGACGCCACCCCCTTCATCACGCTGGGTGAGGGCGCGGGCGTGCGCGGCTTCGTCATCCAGCATTCCGAACAGGATCCCGTGGAGCCGGTGCCCTATCCGTGGGCGGTGCGCGGCAACGGCAAAAACGTCTATGCCGTGGACGTCGTCTTCTCCAACTCCTGGCTGGGCATCGACTTCGCCACCAACCCCTCCGACGGACACTATATCTCCTATGTCGGCGGCGCCCCCATCCGCTGCGGTATCTTTGTGGGCCATTGCGAGAGCGACGGCTGGGTGGAGAATGTGCAGTACAATCCGCACTACTGGGGCCGCTCCAATTTTGAGAGCCTGTGCACCTATGATTTCCCGACCTTCTGGAACAAGCAGATCGACTATCTCGACGCCATCCGCGTGGGCGATGCGGCCAATGAGCATATGTTGGGCAACTTCGTCTTCGGCTGCCACGCCGGCCTGCAGTTCGTGCGGCAGGAGGGCAAGGGTGCCCGGGCGCTGGTGATCGGCCACGGTTCCGACGGCGACGAGATCGGTCTGGCGGTGCAGGACTGCGACAAGGTCGACCTCATCAACGCCGAACTGGTGGCTATGCAATCCCCGCGTGACCGCATCTTCGTGCTGGCCGAGGAGAACGCCACCGGCAAGGTGCGGCTGTTCAACTCGCTGATGTGGGGCCCCAACGACTACGCCATGACCCTCAAGGGCGGTAATATCTACTGCCAGCAGGCGCATCTGCAGAGCGCCAGAAAGCGCTACCTGAAGGTCTCGGGCGGCGAACACCGTCTGGATGCCAGTTATATCGCCAAAAACACCGACACGGTGGAGATGACCGGCGGCCGGTTGGCGCTCGACACCAGCATGACACCGCGCCGCGCCGAAGACCGCGCCGACTGCGAGCCGGTGCTCGACGTGGCGGTGACCGGCGGCGATTATGCGGAGTCCTTCTCCTGGTCAAAATGATCCTTTTGCGTATTTCAAAGAGCGGCCGGATCGGCAAGATCCGGCCGCTTTTTCGGGATATCGGGGCAGGGGGTTGCAATTTGATGGTGTTTTATGGTATACTGTAAAAGTATAATTCTGCACATTAACGAGGTGTTCGTATGTCGTTCCCCCGGGATCATATCCGCAACTTCTGCATCGTGGCCCATATCGACCACGGCAAATCCACGCTGGCCGACCGGCTGCTGGAAAAGACCAACACCGTCGCCCTGCGCGACATGGAGGAGCAGCTGCTCGACAGCATGGATCTGGAGCGCGAGCGCGGCATCACCATCAAGGCGCACGCCATCACTCTCTCCTATCAGGCGCAAAACGGCGAGACCTATCTGTTCAATCTGACCGACACCCCCGGTCACGTGGACTTCAACTATGAGGTGTCCCGCTCGCTCGCCGCGTGCGAGGGGGCGATCCTCATCGTGGACGCCTCGCAGGGGGTGGAGGCGCAGACGTTGGCCAACACCTATCTGGCGCTGGAGCACGATCTGGAGGTGGTGCCGGTCATCAACAAGATCGACCTGCCCGCCGCCGACCCGGAACGCGCCCGGCAGGAGATCGAGGATATCATCGGCATCGACGCCTCCGACGCACCGCTCATCTCGGCCAAAAACGGCATCAACATCGAAGCCGTGCTGGAGGCGATCGTGCAGAAGATGCCCGCCCCCGAGGGGGATGACGGCGCCCCACTGCAGGCGCTGATCTTCGACAGTTATTATGACAGTTACAAGGGCGTCATCGTCTACATCCGCGTGAAAGAGGGCACCGTGAAGAACGGCGACACCATCCGCATGATGGCCACCGGTGCCGAATTTCAGGTGGTGGAGACCGGCATCATGCGTCCCGGCCGTCTGGAGCCGACGGGCGAACTGAAAGCCGGCGAGGTGGGCTATATCGCCGCCTCCATCAAGACGGTGAGCGAGGCACGGGTGGGTGACACCGTGACACTGGCCGCCCGTCCGGCGGCCGAACCGCTGCCCGGCTACCGCAAGGTGAACCCCATGGTCTTCTGCGGCATCTTCCCCGCCGACAGCGCCCGTTACCCCGACCTGCGCGAGGCGCTGGAACGGCTGCAGCTCAACGATGCCTCCCTGAGCTTCGAGCCGGAGACTTCGGTGGCGCTGGGCTTCGGCTTCCGCTGCGGATTTCTGGGGCTGCTGCACATGGAGATCATCCAGGAGCGGCTGGAGCGGGAATATGACCTCGACCTCATCACCACCGCGCCCTCGGTGGTCTACCGCCTCGCCATGGCGGACGGCACGGTGCAATATATCGACAACCCCACCAACTACCCCGATCCCGGCACCATCACGGGCGCCGAGGAGCCCATCGCGGACGCGCACATCTTCTCCCCCAACGACTATGTGGGCAACATCATGGAGTTGTGTCAGGAGCGCCGCGGCGTCTTCAAGGGGATGACCTATCTTGACCCCACCCGCGTGGATATCCACTACGAACTGCCGCTCGGGGAGATCATCTACGATTTCTTCGATGCGCTGAAATCCCGCACCAAGGGCTACGCCAGCTTCGACTATGAGATGAAAGGGTATATGCCCTCGAAACTCGTGAAACTGGACATCCTCTTGAACGGCGAGATCGTGGACGCGCTCTCCTTCATCGTGTTCGAGGAAAACGCCTACGCCCGTGCCCGCCGCCTGTGCGAGCGGCTGAAGGACAACATCCCCCGCCAGCTGTTCGAGGTGCCCATCCAGGCGGCCATCGGCGGCAAGGTGATCGCCCGCGAAACGGTGAAGGCCATGCGCAAGGACGTGCTGGCCAAGTGCTACGGCGGCGATATCACCCGCAAGAAGAAACTGCTCGAAAAGCAGAAAGAGGGCAAGAAGCGGATGCGCCAGCTCGGCTCGGTGGAGGTGCCGCAGGAGGCCTTCATGGCGGTGCTGAAGCTGGGGGACGATTGAGCCATGCTCGGGCTGTATCTGCACGTTCCCTTTTGCGTGAGCAAATGCCCCTACTGTGATTTTTACTCCACCCCCGCCTTTGACGAGGACCTGCTCGACCGCTACACGGCGGCGCTCTGCCGCGCGCTGGACGAGGCGGCCGCCGCACACGGCGAGCCGGCCGACACCCTCTATTTCGGCGGCGGCACCCCCTCGCTGCTGGGCGGACGGCGCATCGCCCGATTGATCGGGCGTGCCGCCGAAGATTTCGGCCTTTTTGGGGCGGAGATCACGCTGGAGGCCAACCCCGCCGACGATCTGGCCGCCGTTTTCCGCGATTTTCGCGCCGCGGGCGGCAACCGGCTGTCGCTGGGGATGCAGGCCGCCAACGACCGGGAACTGCATCTGCTGGGGCGGCGGCACACCCATGATATGCTCTGCCGCACCGTGGAGGCGGCACACGCGGCGGGACTTTCCAACCTCTCGCTGGACATCATGCTGGCCACACCGGGGCAGACGGACGAATCGGTGCGGCAGGCGGCGGACGCCTGCGTCACACTCGGCGCGACGCACGCCTCGGCCTATCTGCTGAAGATCGAGCCGGGCACCCCTTTCGCCGCCCGGCGGGACGCCCTGTGTCTGCCCGATGATGACGCGGCGGCCGACCGCTATCTGCTCGCCTGCGAAGCACTGGAGCAGGCGGGCTACGCACAATATGAAATTTCGAATTTTGCAAAGCCCGGCTGCGAGAGCCGGCATAATCTGAAATACTGGAACGCCGAGCCGTATATCGGGCTCGGCCCCGCCGCCCATTCCTTTGTGGGCGGCCGCCGCCTGTGCTATCCGCGCGACCTCGCCGCCTTTCTGGCGGGGGAGCCGCCGGTGGCGGAGGATGACCGTCCCGCCGTGGCGGACGGCTCGGCCGCGGAATACGCCATGCTGCGCCTGCGGCTGACAGAGGGACTGCGGGAAGACTTGTTCGCCGCCCGTTTCGGCCGGCCGATCCCCGCCGCGTGGCGGCGGGCGGCCGCGGCCTTTGCCCCGCGGCTGACCTGCTGTGACGAAACCGGTATCCGCCTCACACGGGAGGGCTTTTTGCTAGAAAACCCGCTCGTGGCCCGCATTCTGGAAGGAGAAGAGTGATCGCCTATGTTAAACCCCATGAAACTGATGAAGATGAAGGACTCGTGGGAGACCTTCACCCGCAACCACCCGCAGTTCCCGGCCTTTCTGCAGGCCGTCTATCCGAACGGCGTGCAGGCCGGCACCGTGCTGGAGATCGGTGTCACCCCGCCGGACGGCAAGCCGCTGCGTTACCGCATGACGGTGACGCAGGAGGATATGGAACTCTTTGCAGGACTTTCGGAACTGACAAAATAAAAGGAGCCTTTCTCACATGGCCAACACCACGCGTATCGAGCGGGAGAAAAACACCACGCTCGCCAAAAACGTGCTGATGCTGATGCTGGCACAGGTCGCCACCAAGGTGATGGGGCTGATCTACCGCATCGTCATCATCAATATCGACGGCTTCGGCAACGAGGGCAACGGCTACTATTCGGTGGGCTACACCATCTATTCGGTGCTGCTCACGCTGTCGAGCATCGGCGTGCCCAACGTCATCGCCAAGCTGATCTCCGAACGGATGGCGGCGGGCGATTGCCGCGGCTCGCAGCGCATCCTGAAAGTCTGCTTCGGGCTGTTTTTGTCCATCAGTTTCGTCTCCGCCTGTCTGCTCTATTTCGGGTCCGACCTCATCGCCACATACATCCTGCACATCCCGGACGTGGCCTACACCATGAAAGCACTGGCACCGGCGGTCTTCTTCGCCTCCGCCATTTCGGTGTTCCGCGGCTATTTTTCGGGGCTCGGTTCGCTCAAGGCGACCAGTGTGTCGCAGGTGGTGGAGCAGTTCTTCAACTGCGTACTCTCCATCGTGTTCGTGTGGCTGTGCACCGGACGCGGCTCCGCCATCATGGCGGCGGCGGGCAATCTCTCCACCAGCGCCTCCATTCTGGCGGCGTTTCTCTTCCTGCTCATCTATTATCTGCGCCGCCGCCGCGAGATCCGTGCCGGCTGCCGGGAGCAGACCGTCCCGGCCGAAAACCGTTCCACCCGGGAACTGCTGCACATCATTCTGGCGCTCTCCATCCCCATGGCGGTGGGCTCGCTCATCTCGGCGCTCAATGATTTTATCGACTCCTTCACCATCACCAACTGCATCCAGACGGCCTATGCCGGCATTCTCTCCACCAAAGAGGCGCTGGAGGCAAAGGCCGCCTCGGCGGCGGGATTGCTCGGCAAGGTGAACACCATCATCAACATGCCGCTGGCGGTCAACACCGCCTTTTCCACCGCGCTGGTGCCGGCCATTTCGGCCGCCGTGGCCAAGGACGACCGCAAGCTCGCCGGGGACAAGATCACCTTTTCGCTCTTCTCGTCCCTCGTCATCGTCTTCCCCTGCGCCGCGGGGCTGGCCGTGCTGGCCGGGCCGATCCTGCAGATGCTCTACCCCACCGCTTCCGACGGTGCCGGGGTACTGGCGCTCTCCACCGTGCCGCTGATCTTTCTGGCACTCACCTGCATCATCGACGGCGCGCTTTACGGTCTGGGCGAGGTGAAAATTCCCGCCTCGGCGCTGGCGGTGGGCGCGGTCATCAAGCTGGCCCTCAATTTCCTGCTCATCCGTCAGCCCGCCATCCACATCTACGGCGCCGTCATCTCCTCCATCGTGTGCGATGCGGTGGTGTTCCTGCTGGTGCTGCGGGCACTGCGCCTGCGGCTGCCGCTGGGACTGCACTGGTGGCGCCATGTGTTAAAACCCGCGCTGTGCAGTGCCGTGATGGGCGGTGCCGCGTGGGCGACCCACCGGCTGCTGTGCGGCCACACCGGCAACACGGTCGCCACCGTGGCGGCGGTGTTGGCGGGCGCGGCGGTCTACCTTGTGCTGGTCGTGGCCGCGCGTGTGCTCACGCGGGCAGACGTGCTGCTGCTCCCCGGCGGGCAGAAGATCTGCCGCCTGTGCAACAAATTCGGAATCTACAAAGAATAAGACCTTTCGGGGACGCTCACCGACACGGGTGGGCGTCCCCTTTTTCAAACCGCCTGTGCAGTTTCTGCAGTGCCCGCTTTTCGATACGGGAGACATAGGAGCGGGAGATGTTCAGTTTCTGTGCCACCTCGCGCTGGGTGAGGGGGTCGGCGGTAAGCCCATAGCGCAGCACTAAAATTTCCCGCTCGCGCGGCTCCAGTTCCTCATAGAGATAGCGGTGCAGTTTTTCGCCGTTGAGTTTCTGCTCCGTGTCCTCGGTGAGGGTGTCCTCCCCCGCCACCACATCCAGCAGCGTCAGTTCGTTGCCGTCGCGGTCGGTGTCGATCGGCTCGGAAAAGGAGATATCCTGCGCCGTGCGCTTTTTGGCGCGGAAGTGCATCAAAATCTCGTTTTCCACGCAGCGGGAGGCGTAGGTCACCAGCCGCACCTGCTTGGTGTGGTCGAAGGTATCCACCGCCTTGATGAGCCCGATGGTGCCGATGGAGATGAGGTCGTCGGTGTCCTCGCGGTTGCTGTAATACTTTTTGATGATGTGCGCCACCAGGCGCAGATTGTGCTCGATGAGCAGGCTGCGTGCCTCGCGGTCGCCACGCTCCCGCCAGGCCACCAGCGCCTCGCGCTCCTGCTCGGCCGAAAGCGGGCGGGGGAAAGAGCCGGGGTTGACCACGTGCAGCGCCCAGAACATCAGCCGTGCCGCCGCCTGCCAGATCGCTATCCACATAAAGAAGCACCTCTTTTCTCAAAAAAAGATATGCCCGCACGGTCTGTCCTCTTGACCGTGCGGGCATCATTTTTTCTGAAAAAAATTATTCTCCGAGTTCCTCTTTGTGGGCATCGCGGAAGGCGGCGAACACCGCGTTCATGGTGTCCTCGTCCACCCCGGTGTAGCTTTCGGGCTCGTCCCCCTCGGCGGGCAGGATACGCAGGATGACGGCGCCGTATGCGTCCCCGGCAAGCGGGAAGAGGATCGCATACTCCTCCCCCTCGTACTCGATCACGTCGAGCACCTCATAGGCGCTTTCCTCGCCCGTGTCGTCGGTGAGCCGGAGGATATCCGGCTCAAAAGAGTCCTTCATGGCCATGGCGTGCCTCCTTTAGAATTCGGCCGAGCCGGTAGTGCGCGGGAAGAGCAGCACGTCGCGGATGTTGGCCATACCGGTGACATACATCACCAGCCGCTCGAAGCCCAGCCCGAAGCCGGCGTGGTGGGTGCCGCCGTAACGCCGCAGGTCGAGATACCACCAGTAGTCCTCTTCCTTCATGCCCAGTTCCTCCATGCGGGCGGTCAGCACATCCAGACGCTCCTCGCGCTGGCTGCCGCCGATCAGCTCGCCCACGCCGGGCACCAGCATATCCATGGCGGCGACGGTCTTGCCGTCGTCATTGAGGCGCATATAGAACGCCTTGATCTCCTTGGGATAATCGGTGACGAACACCGGGCCGTGATAGATCTTTTCGGTCAGATACCGCTCGTGCTCGGTCTGCAGGTCGCAGCCCCAGAACACGGGATACTCGAACTCGTCCTTGTGCTGTTCGAGCAGGGCGACCGCCTCGGTGTAGGTCACACGGGCAAAGGTGGCGTTGGCGATGTTGTTGAGCCGCTCCAGCAGGTCTTTGTCCACGAAGTTGTTGAAGAAAGCCAGTTCATCGGGGCAGCGCTCCAGCAGACGGCGCACCACGAACTGCACCATGTCGGCCGCCAGCTCCATATCGTCGTCCAGATCGGCAAAGGCGATCTCCGGCTCGATCATCCAGAATTCGGCCGCATGGCGGGCGGTGAAGGATTTCTCCGCACGGAAGGTGGGGCCGAAGGTGTAGACCTTGCCGAACGCCTGCGCCATGCACTCGGCCGAAAGCTGGCCGGACACGGTCAGCGCCGTGCGCTTGCCGAAGAAGTCCTGCGAATAGTCGACGGCGCCGTCCTCGGTGCGGGGCGGTTCGTTCATATCCAGCGCCGTCACCTGGAACATCTCGCCCGCGCCCTCGCAGTCACTGGTGGTGATGAGGGGGGTGTGCGCATAGACGAAGCCGCGGCTTTGGAAGAATTCGTGAATGGCGAAGGCGCAGGCCGAACGCACGCGGTAGACCGCGCCGAACATATTGGTGCGGGGGCGCAGATGGGCGATGGTGCGCAGATACTCCAGCGTGTGGCGCTTTTTCTGCAGCGGGTAGTCGGGGGTGGAAGCGCCCTCCACCTCAATGGCGGTGGCGTGCACCTCGATGGGCTGCTTGGGGTTGGGGGATTCCACCACCGTGCCGGTGACCAGCAGTGCCGCACCGACGTTCTGATGCGCGATGGTATCGAATTCGGGCAGCGCCGATTCCAGCACGATCTGCAGATTGCGCTGGCAGCTGCCGTCGTTGAGCTCGATAAAGCCGATGGCGCCGCTCACCCGCAGGGTGCGCGCCCAGCCGGCGACCGATACGGTCTGCCCGATCCATTTTTCCGCGTCCGCAAAGACCGCGGCGATCTCCGTGCGTTTCATAAAGAAGTCTCCTTTTGATTCATCGTCAAAATCAGTATGATGAATGTGTGATAGATTTATTTTAGCATATTTTAAAAAAATTGCAATTACCTATTGACAAATTCTTCGATTTTTTATATAATAACACTCGCGCAATGAAATGCGGACGTTTAGCTCAGCTGGTAGAGCATTCGCTTGACGTGCGAAGGGTCAGCGGTTCGAGTCCGTTAACGTCCACCATAAACCGTCTTTTGCCGGTCGGCAAAAGACGGTTTTGCTTTTATCCGCCGCTTATGATTGACATTCTCAAATTATTATTATATCATAATGATAATCATTTGCAATTAGTGGAGGATTTAAAATGGATCACGTCATCATGGCAGATGACTATCAGGAGCCGCGGTGTCTGCTGAATATGCACCCGGAACGCACAGCGATCCCCGTGAGGCGGGTGATCGAGCGGCTGGATGCCTATCTGCACCAAAACGACTACGCGGCGGCGGCTCGTCATTTGCGCTATTGGCTTTCGGAAGCGGAGGCCTGTCACGATATGCACGGAAAACTGACGGTGCTCAATGAGCAGATCGGGCTGTTTCGCAAAACCGATCAGGAGGCAGAGTGTCTTTCGGCCATTTCGCAGGCGCTCTCTTTGGCCGATGCGATGGACATGGCACAATCTGTCACCTATGCTACCACACTGATAAACGCCGCAACGGGATATAAAGCTTTCGGCAAAGCGGAAAAGGCACTCCCCCTTTACCGCCGGGCGCAGGCGATCTATGAGGCCTATCCGGCGGTGCAGGACGAACGGCTCGGCGGGCTGTATAACAATATGGCACTGACGCTGACCGCCCTGCAGGAGTACCGCGAGGCGAGGGCGCTTTATCAAAAAGCGATCGGCATTATGGAAAAACAGCCAAACGGTTCGCTCGAGGCGGCCATCACCCACCTGAACCTGGCCGATCTGGAAGCCGCCGAACACGGACTTGAGGCCGGTGCCGAAGAAATCGAACACTGCCTGCAAAAAGCGGAGGCACTTCTCCTTGCCGACAGTCTGCCGAAAGACGGGCACTATGCGTTCGTATGCGAAAAATGTGCGCCTGTCTTCGGATACTACGGCTATTTTCTCACCGAACGGGAACTGAATAAGAGAGCGAGGGAAATTTATGAACGGGCTTGATCTGGCGAGGGGGTATTACGAAGAGTACGGCAAGCCCATGCTGGAAACGGATTTTGCCGACCTGCTGCCGTTTTTGGCGATCGGTTTTGCGGGAAGCGGGTCGGAGCATTACGGCTTTGACGACGAGGTCTCCCGTGACCATGATTTCGAGCCCGGGTTCTGCATTTTCGTTCCGGGAGAAGATATCCTCGACCGCAGACGTGCCTTTCAGCTGGAGCGCGCTTACGCCAAACTGCCCAAAGAATATGCCGGTGCGGTCCGCCAGCCGGTATCTCCCGTCGGCGGAAACCGAAGCGGCGTGATCCGGACGGCCGATTTTTATCTGAAAGCCGTCGGCTCGCCGGACGGACGGCTTTCGGCGGAACAGTGGTTGCGTCTGCCGGACTACGCGCTGGCCGAAGCCGTCAACGGCGAGGTCTTCTGTGACCCTTACGGCGAATTTTCCGAGATCCGTGAGCGACTGGTCTGTATGCCGGAGGATATCAAATTAAAACGTCTGGCGGGAAATCTGCTGATCATGGCGCAGTCCGGACAATACAATTTTCTTCGCTGTCGCAAGCACGGCGAGCCGGAAGCGGCGCAGTTGGCCTGTGTGCAATTCGTCAACGCCGCCATGAAAACAGCGTTTCTGCTTCAGGACAGATATATGCCCTATTACAAATGGAGTTTTCGCGCCCTGCGCCAACTGGTCGGCACCCAAAAACTGGCAGAGCAGCTGGCCTTTCTGCTGTGCGGCGACAGCCGCGACGACACGATCGCCGCGCAAAAATATGACACGATCGAGGCGGTCGCCGCCGATACGGTCACTGCCCTGCGGGAGCGGGAACTGACCAAAGCCATCTGCGGTGATTTGGAAAAGCACGCCTATTCCGTCAACGACCGCATCGCCGACAGCGCCGTGCGCAACATGAACATACTGGTGGCCGTCGGCGAATAGCGTGCCACAGAAAAAACACCGTCCGCGTTCGGCGCGTGCTGATAAGGATGCTTTTTCGCAGCCCTGCCGGCACGCGCCGAAAATGAAGACGCCCTGACGGGCTAATGAAAAAATGAAATGGGAGAACGGAGAAACGGGGGCGTCTTCGCTTCATCAGGTGCGAAGCATCGTCTTCATGGCGGCAACGCCGCCGCTTCATGTTTGCGCAAGCAAACGCCTCATTTTCTTCCACGCAGGTTCAACACCGTCCACCGATTTGTCGTAAATATCTTTTTTCGTCGTCCGTTCACAAAAATAGTGGCTATAAAAAAAGTCCCATTTTTCCGATCCAGAAAGATTGGTATATCATCACGCAAAGCGTGTATATCATTGCCGTAAGACGTATGAAGGAACGAATTTGACGTATAACTTCGGCAAAATAGATCCGTAATCCGCATGGGCGGGTCGCGTTCTCCCGATCATTCCTGCTCGGAAGCGGCGAGCAACTTTCCTACATTCTTAGCAAAATCGATTTGGCAGTTCGCAGACGCAAACCTACTGCGGCAGAATTTTAAATGCAAAAGCCTCTTTTGAATCACTGGCTTTGCGAATGGTTTTCATAAACAAAAAGCCATGGGAATTTAATATTTCCATGGCTAAACAGAATTTCAGCTTTGTATTATCAATTTTTTTGGGGAATACGGGATGCGATCATACCTACAAAATTATTGAT
>JAZRVU010000047.1:0-16185 GCA_045599305.1 Acutalibacteraceae bacterium
CGGGCGCCGAGATAGGAGCCGCCGATGCCGATGACCACGAACACGTCGGTGTCGCGGCGGATGCGGGCGGCCGCCTCCTTGATGCGGGCGAACTCCTCTTTATCGTAATTGACGGGGAGATCCACCCAGCCCAGAAAATCGTTGCCCAGCCCGGTGCCGGCATGCAGCATCTCGTGAGCGGTGGTGACCTGCGGCTGCAGAGCCGTCAGTTCATGCGGGCGGATGAAACTCCCCAGATAATGGGTATCCAGTTGCACACTCATAAAAATTTGCCTCTCTTTATTCTGACTTCGCGGCCCTTCGGCCTTTACATATACATGATACTATATTTTTTGAAGTTTTGCAACCGCAAACCGGGAAATATTTGCAGTTTTTTTGTGAATTTTGTGCGAACACGGCATTTTCTCATCCGCAAAGCGCTTTCCACAACCATGAAAACGCCCGACCGAAGCCCAACCGCTCCACCGGGCGGGCGGCACGGATGGGATAGGCGGCCAGCGTCTCCTCCCCGAGCGTCAGCGTCACCTCGCCCAGCACCTGATCGGGCAGCACCGGTGCCTCGGCATCCGGCTGCAGTGTCACCTCGGTGCGCACCTCCTTTTCCTGTCCGCGGCGCAGCAGCAGCGGCTGTGCCGTGTTGATCACCGGCGTCACCTGCATTTCCACCCCGTGCAGCACCTTCACCGGATCCAGCGCGGCGTCCTCCAGCGCGGGGGTGTAAAGCGCATAGTTGGCAAAGCCGTAGTCCAGCAGTTTGCGTGCCCCGCCGAAACGCAGTGCCGTGGTCTCGCACCCCAGCACCACCGCGCAAAGCCCCAAGCCGCCCCGCTCGGCGGTGGCGGACAGGCAATGGCCGGCGGTGGAGGTGGTGCCGGTCTTCAGACCCGTGGCACCGTCATAAAAGCGGATCATCTTGTTGGTGTTCACCAGTTCGGATTTTCCCTCCCGCAGGCTGTCCATCCAAATGGTGGTGTAGCGGGTGATGTCGGGATGGGTCATCAGTTCGCGGGACATGGTCGCCACGTCCCGCGCGGTGGAATAGGCCTCATCGTTGAGCCCGCAGCAATCGAGGAAGCGGGTGTTGTCCATCCCCAGTTCCGCCGCCCGGCGGTTCATCTGCTGCACGAAGCCCTCGATCGAGCCGGCCAGCGCCTCCCCGAGCATGGCGCAGGCGTCGTTGGCCGAGACTACCGCCACCGCCTTGAGCAGGTCGTCCACCGACATGACCTCGCCCGGCTCCAGCCAGATCTGCGAGCCGCCCAGCGCCGCCGCGTCGGCCGAGCAGGTGAGCTGATCGTCATAGCCCAGCATCCCGTTGTCGATCGCTTCCATCACCAGCAGCATCGTCATCACCTTGGTCACCGAGGCGATGGGCAGGCGGGTGTCCGCCTCCTTTTCATAGAGCACCTCGCCCCCCGACAGGCTGATGAGGATGGCACCCTTGGCGCCGATCTCCAGTGCCTCGCCGTCCACCGACGCGGCACCGCCCGTCAGCCGCTCCCAATCCGCCTCATTCTCCCCCGTCAACTCGTTCCACGTCTCGCCCGACTCGGTATCGACGATCTGCTCTGCCGCCACCGGTGCCGCCATCACGGCCAGCACGCCCAAACACGCGATCACCCGTTTTACCACATTCATAGCATAGCCTCCTTTGCCAAAACATATGCACCGTCCCCGCCGTTCATACCGGCACATAACCCGTCCGCCCGGCGCATAGACATGAGGACAGAAATCCCACGGGAGGCGATCGGGTGACAGCGAACGGACTGACCACGGCGCAGGCGGCGCGTTCACGGGCGGAGCACGGCGGCAACGAGTTGACCGGGCACCGGCGCATAGGCTTCTGGCAGCAGTTTTTGAGCGGGTTCGGCGACCCCATCATCAAGGTGCTGCTGGTGGCACTGGCGCTGAATGTGCTGTTCTTTTTTCATCGGTTCGACTGGTTTGAATCCGCCGGCATCGCGCTGGCGATCTTCCTTTCGACCTTCGTATCGGCGCTGTCGGAATACGGCAGCGAATCCGCCTTTGAAGAACTGCAGCGGGAGAGCGCCCGCATCACCTGCCGGGTGCGGCGGGACGGACGGCTGACGGTGCTGCCGCTGGGCGATATCGTGGTCGGAGACGCGGTGCTGCTGCAGGCGGGCGAGCGGGTGCCCGCGGACGGCGTGCTGGCCGAGGGGGCGCTTTCGGTGGATCAGTCCGCCCTCAACGGCGAGAGCCGCGAGACGAAAAAACGCCCCGCCGACGCCTTTACCGGTGACCCGGCGGCACCGGGCGACCTGTTCCGGGGCAGCGTGGTCACCGCCGGAGACGGCGTGCTGGTCGTCGCGCAGGTGGGGGCGGCCACCCTGTACGGCGGCATGGCGGGCGAACTGCACGAGCGCGCCCCCGAAAGCCCGCTGAAGACCCGGCTGGCGGGACTGGCGCGCACCATCAGCCGCATGGGCTATGCCGCGGCGGCACTGGTCGCGGCGGCCGACCTCTTCCACTCTTTCGTGATGGACAACGCCTTTCGGGGCCCCGCCATCCTGCAGGCGCTCACCGACTGGCCCACCGCCTTCGGAAACCTGCTGCACGCGCTGACACTGGCGATCACCATGATCGTGGTGGCCGTGCCGGAGGGGCTGCCCATGATGATCACGGTGGTGCTCTCGGCCAACATCCGCAAAATGCTGCGTGACCGGGTACTGGTGCGCCGCCCGGTGGGGATCGAGACCGCCGGCAGTCTGAACATCCTGTTCACCGACAAGACCGGCACCCTCACCGGCGGGAGGCTCACCGTCTCCCGCTTCGTCACCGGGCGGGGAGAGGTGCTGGACGCGGCGGCGGTAAGGCGGCAGGGACTGTGGCAGACGGTGGTGCGCGGCTGTCTGCTCAACAGCGAGAGCACCCCCGTGGGCGGCCGTGCCGTGGGCGGCAACGCCACCGACCGTGCGCTGACCGAATGGGTACTGCCCGCGTCATCCCCCGCCGCCGTGACCGCCCGTCTCCCGTTCGACAGCGCCGTCAAGTTTTCCGCCGTGCAGACAGCCGACGGGCGGGTGCTGATCAAGGGGGCGCCGGAAAAACTGCTGCCTGCCTGCACCCGTTTCTGCGGCAGCGGCGGCGAGCCTCTGCCGCTTGGCTCGCTCGCCCCGGTGACCGCCGCGTGGCACGCGCTTGCCGGGGAGGCGATGCGGGTGCTGGCGCTGGCGGAATGTGACGCCCCGCTCCCGCGTGACGGCCGCTTTCACGACCTCACGCTGGTGGGGCTGGTGGGCATCCGCGACGGTCTGCGTCCCGGTGCGCGGGAGGCGGTGGACGCTGTGCGCGGTGCGGGGGTGCAGGTGGTGATGATCACGGGGGACAACCGCGACACCGCCGCGGCCATCGCCCGCGAGGCGGGGATATGGCGAGCGGGAGACGGCCCGTCGGCGGCGGTGACCGGCGAAGAACTGGCGCGCCTCTCGGATGACGAACTGCGCCGCCGTCTGCCGGAACTGCGGGTGGTGGCACGGGCGCTGCCCGCCGACAAGAGCCGTCTGGTGCGGGCGGCACAGGAACTGGGTCTGGTGGCGGGCATGACGGGCGACGGCGTGAACGACGCACCGGCGCTCAAAAAGGCGGATGTGGGCTTTGCGATGGGCAGCGGCACCGAGGTGGCCAAGGAGGCGGGCGACATCGTCATTCTGGACGACAACTTCGCCTCCATCGGCCGCGCCATCCTCTACGGCCGCACCATCTTCAAAAGCATCCGCAAATTCATCGTCTTTCAGCTCACCATGAATCTTTCGGCCGCGGGCATTTCCGTCATCGGCCCCTTCATCGGCATCGAAGCGCCGGTCACGGTGATCCAGATGCTGTGGATCAACCTCATCATGGACACGCTGGCGGGGCTCGCCTTTGCAGGCGAGCCGCCGCTGCCGGAATACATGGCCGAGCCGCCCAAATCCCGCACCGAGCCGGTGCTTGACCGCCGCATGATCCGGCAGATCCTCTGGTGCGGCGGCTACACGCTGCTTTTGTGCATCCTCTTTCTGAAATGGGAGCCGGTCAAGGCGCTGTTTCGCTTCGACACCGACCCCATCTTTCGCATGACGGCGTTTTTCGCCCTCTTCATCTTCAGCGGCATCGCCAACGCCTTCAACGCCCGCACCGCCCGCGCCGACCCGCTCGCCAACCTGCGGCAGAATCCCGCTTTTTCGCTCATCATGGCGGCGGTGGCGGCGGGGCAGCTGGCGCTGCTCTATTTCGGCGGCAGCCTCTTTCGCACCGCGCCGCTCACCGCCGGCGAACTGTTCCGGGTGCTGCTGCTCGCCGCCTCCGTGATCCCCGCCGACTGTGTGCGCAAACTTTTTCCGAAAAAACGCAATTGACAGTTGAAAAACCGCGCGGGATTTAGTATAATAGTCGTATATTTTGCAAATAAAGGAATGATAACGACTTATGGCGGCAGATAACAAGAAGATGGTCGATGCCATCACCTCCATGGAGGACGATTTTGCCCAGTGGTACACCGACGTGGTGAAAAAGGCGGAACTGATCGAATACACCAGCGTGAAAGGGTGCATGGTCATCCGTCCCTACGGCTATGCCATCTGGGAACTGATGCAGCACATTCTGGACGGGATGTTCAAGGCGACGGGGCACGAAAACGTGTGCATGCCCATGTTCATCCCCGAAAGCCTGCTGCAGAAGGAAAAGGATCACGTGGAAGGCTTCGCGCCGGAGGTGGCGTGGGTCACCCACGGCGGCAAGGAGGAACTGGAGGAGCGCCTGTGCGTGCGTCCCACCTCCGAGACGCTGTTCTGCGAACACTATGCCAACATCGTCCACTCGTGGCGTGACCTGCCCAAACTCTATAACCAGTGGGTCAGCGTGGTGCGGTGGGAAAAGACCACCCGTCCCTTCCTGCGCTCGCGCGAATTCCTGTGGCAGGAGGGTCACACTATCCATGCCACCCCCGAGGAGGCCGTGGCCGAGACCGAACAAATGCTTAATGTCTACGCCGAATTCTGCGAGAAGTACCTCGCCATGCCGGTGCTCAAGGGCCGCAAGACCGAGAGCGACAAATTCGCCGGTGCGGTGGCCACCTACGCTATCGAGGCGCTGATGCACGACGGCAAGGCGCTGCAGGCGGGCACCTCCCACTACTTCGGTGACGGCTTTGCCCGCGCCTTCGGCATCCAGTTTACCAACAAGGAAAACACCCTGCAGTATCCCCACCAGACCTCGTGGGGCGTCACCACCCGTCTCATCGGTGCCATCATCATGACCCACGGCGATAACAACGGTCTGGTACTGCCCCCCGCCGTGGCGCCGGTGCAGGTGGTCATCCTGCCCATCGCCCAGCACAAGGAGGGCGTGCTCGAGGCCGCCGGTGCCCTGCGCGACCGGCTCTCGCAGTTCGTGCGGGTGAAGATGGACGACAGCGACAATTCCGCCGGCTGGAAATTTGCCGAATATGAGATGAAGGGCGTGCCGCTGCGTCTGGAGATCGGCCCCAAGGACATCGCCGCCGGCCAGTGCGTGCTGGTGCGCCGCGACAACCGCGAAAAGACGGTGGTGGCGCTGGACGAACTGGAGACCGTCATCCCCAAGATGCTGCAGGAGGTGCACGACGCCCTCTATCAGAAAGCGCTGGAAAACCGCGAGCGCCGCACCTACGCCTGCACCTCCATGGAGGAGATCACCCGCACGCTCGAAGAAAAGGGCGATGGCTTCGTGAAAGCCATGTGGTGCGGTGAAGAGGCGTGCGAGGACAAGGTGAAGGAGATCACCGGTGTCGGCTCGCGCTGCATCCCGTTCGAGCAGGAGACCCTCTCTGACCGCTGTGTCTGCTGCGGCAAGCCCGCCAAGCACATGGTCGTCTGGGGCAAGGCCTATTAAGAGGAGGATATACCTATGGCACAGCTTGACAGACCCGTGGCCGGCGATACCGTGGCCACCCTCCACACCTCCATGGGCGACATTTCGGTGAAACTGTTCCCCGAAAAAGCGCCGAAGACCGTGGAAAATTTCGTGACCCACGCCAAAAACGGCTATTATGACGGGGTGACCTTCCACCGCGTCATTAACGATTTCATGATCCAGGGCGGTGACCCGGACGGCACCGGCTGCGGCGGCGAGAGCATCTGGGGACGTCCGTTCGAGGACGAATTCGATATCGACCTGCGCAACTACCGCGGGGCTTTGTCGATGGCCAACGCCGGCCCCCGCACCAACGGCAGCCAGTTCTTCATCGTGCAGTGCAAAGAGGTCGCGCCCCAGCTGATCCCGCAGATGCGGCAGCTGGAGGACGGCGGCTTCCCCAAGGACGTGACCGACAACTATGTGCAGGTGGGCGGCACGCCCCACCTGGATTTCCACCACACCGTGTTCGGGCAGGTGTGCGAGGGCATGGACGTGGTGGACGCGATCGCCGGTGTGAAGACCGACCGCATGGATAAACCGCTGACCCCCGTCGTCATCCGGTCGATCGACGTCAAGGTGCTGTGATATGACATTCGGTATCATCGGGGCCATGGACCCGGAGATCGACGCGTTGGTGGCCGCTATGGAGGACGCCGCGCAGGAGCGGGCCGCGGGGCTGACCTTTCACCGCGGCCGCATCGCCGGTCATGACGTGGTGGTGGTGCGCTGCGGGGTGGGCAAGGTCTGCGCCGCGCTGTGTGCGCAGCTGCTGATCGACCGCTATCAGGTCGGCTGCCTCGTCAGCACCGGCATCGCCGGCGGGCTGAAGCCCGGCATGACGATCGGCGATTTCGTGGTGGCGGACGACGCTGTGCAGCACGATTTTGACCTGACCCCCTTCGGCTATGCCCGTGCACACCTGCCCGCCATGGGCGGCGCACGGGATCTGCCCAGCCGCTTCCCCGCCGACAAAGCCCTTACCGCCGCGTTCCGCCGGGCGGCCGAAAAGGTGGCCGCCGGCCGTTTTCGCTGTCACGGGGGCACCGTGGCCACCGGCGATGTGTTTGTCAACCGCAACGATATGAAGCACGCGCTGGTGCGGGATTTCGACGCCGTCGCGGCGGAGATGGAGGGCGGCGCCATTGCGCAGGCCGCCTGTATCAACGGGGTGCCGTTCGTGCTGGTGCGCGCCATTTCGGATCTAGCGGACGACGAGACCATGGTAGATTACAACGCCTTTGAGGAAGAGGCCGCCGACCGCAGTGCGCATATCCTGCTGAACATTCTGCAGAACACTTGACACGGCAGTCGAATTATGGTATAAAAAGTCGTATACATCACTGATGTATACGACTTTTTTGCGAAAGGCGGCAGTCAGATGTCTTTCGGTCTTCTTTTTATCCTGAACAGTATTTTACTCGGCGTGGGGCTCGCCATGGATGCCTTTTCCGTCTCGCTGGTCAACGGGCTCAATGAGCCCGGCATCCGCAAGCGCAAGATCGCCGGCATCGCGGGTACATTTGCCGCCTTTCAGGCGCTGATGCCCATGATCGGCTGGCTGTGCGTCCACACCATCGTGTGGTGTTTTGAAGCCTTCAGCCGGTTCATCCCGTGGATCGCGCTGGTGCTGCTCCTGTTCATCGGCGGCAAGATGCTGTATGACGGGCTGCGCCCCGCCGCCGAAGAGACGGCACCCGGTGTGGGGATCGGTGCCCTGCTGGTGCAGGGCGTGGCTACCTCCATCGACGCACTGTCGGTGGGCTTCACCATCGCGGAATACGACTGGCGGTCTGCCCTGCTGTGTGCCCTCATCATCGCCGCCGTCACCTTTCTCATCTGCGTGGGCGGCGTGCTCATCGGGCGGGCGTTCGGCACCAAACTGGCCGGGAAAGCCAATATTCTGGGCGGTGCCATCCTCATTCTGATCGGTATCGAGATATTTATTAAAGGGATAATTTGAAAAAATGAATTTTTTTCAAAAAAAGACTTTACAAATGGAATTTGGGCGTATATAATGAGTATACGTGAATTTATCTGAAACGAGAGAGGTATCGGATCATGAAAAAGATCATTGCTGTGCTGTTTGCCGTAGTGCTGGCACTGGGCTGCGTTGCCGCCGTGAGTGCCGAGGGCGCTATCAACACCTATGAGAAGGACGTTCTCGATTACCTGAGCCAGGAAGTTCAGTTGGGTAAGACCACCTACATCATCCCGACCGAATATGTCAATCAGGCGAAGAACTATTTCCTCACCATTGACATGACCGAGCAGGAGTCCAAGGATATCATCGCCGCTCTGGACAGCGGTCTGGCTGCGCTGAAGGCTGCTGCCCTGCCGGACAAGGAATTCGACATGAAGATCCTTCCGTTCGCCACCAAGCAGACTATCCTCGCTTCCGGTCAGAACGCCTGCGCCGTCATCGGTCTGAAGCTCGTCTACAACACCGCCACCGAAAAGGTCGTCATCACCAAGGGCGAAGCGGTCGTGTTTGATTCCGCTCCGATCATCAAGACCACCGGTGCCGCGATCGACATGACTGTCATCGTGGTGACTGTCGCCGCGTTGCTGGCTGTGGCCGGTGCGATGGTGCTGGTCTCCAAGAAGGCCCGCCTGTTCTGAATTTTTCGGTGAAATTTCCACGCATGAAAAGGCTGCTGATACTGCTTGCGGTATCAGTAGCCTTTGCCATATGCGGATACGGCATCCTCTACGCCGCCGGGCGGTCGGTCATTCAGCCGGCACTCGCGCTGTGGGATATGATGTCGACCGATGCTCCCATCGCAGACGATGGTGAAGAATATGTAGATCTTTATGAAAGCGCAAAGAAGCCGGACGTCACACCGGAGCAGCCGGCAGAGACGATCGCTTCCAGCGCCATCACCTTCCCGCTTTACAACACCCGGTACGCCAACATCACCGTAGAGGGCACCGATGTGGACTGCCCGCTTTTTTTCGGTGACAGCAATGCCGCGTTGAAAAAAGGTGCCGGGCAGTATGCCGGCAGTTCCTATCCCGGCATGGGCTCCACCATTCTGGTGGCCGGACACAACAACACGTTCTTCCACGGATTGAAGGATGTACAAGTGGGCGCACTCATCCGGGTGAGCACCCACTACGGCGAATATGTCTATCGCGTCACCCGTACGGCCATCTGCCGCAACACCGATCCCTCCGCCTATGATCTGGCGGCCGAAACGGAAAACATCGTGCTCTACACCTGCTATCCGTTCAATGAGCTCGGACTGACGCCGCAGCGTTTCTTCGTCTACGGTGAATATGTTTCCGGCCCGCAGATCCTTTTGTATGAGTGAGGTGGCGCACATGAAAGACCATCGGTTCCTGCGCGGTACCGTCTGCATCGTTACCGCTTTTCTCACCGCTGTATTTTTCTTTGCGGCAGGAGTCTGCCTGACGGCCGCCTGCATCACCGGCGCATGGTATCTGCCGCATGTGGCCGAAGTTTCCGGGTTTGCCGAAAAGGATGTGCCGCTGCTAGAGGAAGATCTGAACGCCATTGCCATTCCCAGCGGACTGGGCGAGGCCTTCTTCACCGGCAAGGTGGGGGCGGATGATCTGCGCCCGCTCACGGCCGCACGCATTGCCGCGGGCAGCCGCGGCAGCGCCTTTGCCCCCGACACCGCTGCGTTGCATAACAAATGGGCGGCGGCTTTCCGGGAATATGCCGACAGTGTCTCCCTTTCGGCCACTGACGAGGCGATCAGCTCGCTGGCCGATCTGTGTGTGGAAGAATATAAAAAGCACGCGGCACCGGAAATGCTCGGGCTGCTTGCCGAATACAGTGCCCGCTTTTCTCGCTATATTCTCATCGGCGGGGCGGGGCTGCTGTTGGTCGCACTGCTGCTGTTGCTCTTTCAGCTGCGGTTTCATAACGCGTTTTATCCGGCTCTGTCGCTGGGCGCCGGCGGCTTGATGCTGCTCGGCATCCCGCTGGTTTTGCTGTTCGGCCGCTACGTCGAACGCATTGGCATCAGTTCCGCCGCCATGCGCGGGCTGATCGCCGCTTATGTCAACGGCGCTTTGCAGATATGCATTGCCGCGGGAGCGGTGCTGTTCATCGCCGCCCTGATCTGGGGCCTTCTGGGGCGTCTGCCCGGCAAAAAGGAAGAAGGTAAACACGGTGAAAAATTATGATCTGATCGTGCTGGGCGGCGGCCTTTCCGGCGTCGCCGCAGCCGTGAGTGCCGCCCGCGAGGGGCTGCACGTGCTGCTGGCCGAACAGCAGGGCTGTCTCGGCGGTGCCATGTCCAACTGTCTGGTGTACCCCTTTATGGCCTACCAGACCACCCTGCCCGACGGCAGTCACAAGATCCTTTCGGCCGGCCTGTTTGCCGAAATGTGCGAACGGCAGCGCCGGTGGGCACCGATGGGGCACGGAGATTTCAAGCCGGAATATTTCAAATTCGTGCTGGACGACATGGTGACCGAGGCGGGGGTGGACGTGCTGTTCCACGCGACCCTTTCGCGTGTCCAGACCGCCGGGCGGCAGGTGACGGCGCTGGTGCTGGCCACCAAGGCCGGCGAACTCACCGTGAAGGCCGATCTCTTCATCGACGCCACCGGTGACGGCGATCTCTTTGCCTTTGCCGGGTGCGATTTCCAGTTGGGACGCACCGCCGATACGCTCTGCCAACCCATGACGACCTGCTTCCGGGTGGGAAACGTGGACGAGGATCTGCTCCGGAAAGAAAACGCCGCCATGCAGGCGCTGTACAAGCAGTTCTGCACCGAGGGAAAGATCACCAATCCGCGGGAGGATATCCTGCATTTTCGCGGGCTCGGGCGCGGCATCGTCCATTTCAACACCACCCGCATCGTCAAGCACGATCCGACCGACCCGATGGCGCTCAGCCGTGCCGAAATCACGGCACGCCGCCAGATCCGGGAGATGATGACCTTTCTGCAGGAAAACGTGCGGGCATTCCGCGAGAGCACGCTGCTCTTCTCCGCCGTCAGCATCGGTGTGCGCGAGAGCCGCAAGCTGATCGGGGAGCATCTGCTCACCGCCGATGAACTGATCGCCTGCACCCGTTTTTCCGACGCCATCGCGCTGGGCAACTACGATATCGACATCCACAACCCCGAGGGCAGCGGCACCAGCCACCGTTTTTTTGCGCCGGGGGAATACTACACCATCCCCTACCGCAGCCTGCTGCCGCGGGAATACGATAATCTGCTGGTGGCCGGACGCTGCATCTCCGCCACCCACGAGGCGCAGGCCTCCATCCGCATCATGCCCATCTGTGCCACCACCGGCGAGGCCGCCGGCACGGCGGCCGCCGTGGCGCACCGCACCGGCAAAAACGCCCACACCGTGGATGTGGCCGCCCTGCAGGCGCTGCTGCGAAAGAACGGTGCCGTGATCGACTGAACATCCGCACACAATCTACGGGAACTGTGATCCTGCTTCCCGCAGGTTGTGTTCCGTTTCCGGAAAGACTATAACGAAAAAGAGGCAGATACGATGAACGAAACGAAAAGAAACGAGATCCGCACGGTGCGTGATCGGTTCCTCTCCACGCTATGGGAAAAGGACATCACCGAGCAAGCCAAAGCAGAAGCGGACCGGATCGCCGCTTCGCTCGTTTTGACAGAAGACGGGCAGTGCTGTTTCTTCCCCGATGTGGATTACGAAAATCAGAACCGAAGCGAATGGAGGGCAGCAGAACACTATACCCGCCTTCGCCGCGCATTGACCCTTGCGGGTGAACAGAAATTCGCTTCGGACGACGTCTTTGCAGACCGGATGATCCGCGGCCTTCGTTTCTGGCTCGTGCATGATTTCAAAAACCCGAATTGGTGGCATAACGAGATCGGCATGCCGCAGTGCATCGGGGATATCGGTATCATGACCCGGGACAGACTGGACGCCCAAGACCGTGCGGGCGTGCTGACCCTTGTTTCCCGCGGTTCAATGAAGACGTACGATGCTGTCGCACAATGGACCGGCGCCAACCTCGTCTGGGGCGTTTTCAACACGATCCGGCACGCGCTCCTGTCGGAGGACGCCGAGCTGCTCCACGCCTGCTCCGACCGCATCGCCAAAGAGCTTTCCTACGCCGTGGAGGGAGTCCGTGAGGACGGTGCCTTCTGCCAGCACGGGCCGAGATGGTATTCGGGCGGGTACGGCGCAAGCTTTACGGTGGACATTTCCCACATCGTTTCGCTCCTGTTCGGCACCTCCTTTTCCATCCCCGAAAAGGATCTCGCGATCCTTTTGCAGCACATTCTGGACGGACAGCGCAACATGATGCTTCACGGCTATTTCGACTATAACGGGGTGGGAAGAGAGATCGCGCGTATCAATAATACGCTGAAGCGGTCGGGGATCGGATCGGGCGTGGAAAAGCTTGCCGCCATCGAAGGCATGCCGCGCAGGGACGAGCTGCTCGCCTTTGCCGCGGAACTCCGCCACGAAAGCACCGAACAGCCGGATGATCCGTATGTCTCCTGCCGCTGGTATCCGAGCATTTCGCTGCTTGCGGCGAGAAAGAACGGCGTCTATATCGGTGTCAAATGCCACGCCGACGATCAGTACGATGCCGAAATATGCAACGGCGAGGGCGAACTGTGTTACAATATGTCCTACGGTGCCCGGTACTGCCTGATGCGCCGCGGAGATGAGTATTTCAACCTTGATCCGATCTACGACTGGGCACATGTCCCCGGTACGACCGCGCGTCTTGAAGATGACGTGCAGATCCTTTCGCACCGTAATTGGTGGAATCTGCCGCTGCCGAATGCGCTGACGTGCGGAATGATCAAAGGGAGCCGCGGGATCGCCGCGGAAAAAGCGGAGCACGACGGGATCAGCCTCTATACCGCGTTCTTCGTTGCCGACGACTGCCTCGTGGCGCTCGGTGCGGGACTTCGTGATGAAAAGAAAGACGGCCTGCCGCTTACCACCACGGTCGATCAGTGCCTGCCCCTCTCCCCCTCCCTTTCCGAAGACGGGACGGCCGTCTCGAACGGCGGGTTCACCTACCGAAACCTTGACCCGGAAACCGAACTGAAGATGTCGGTGACGCACCGCGTCGGCTCGTGGAAGCGCAACAACTTCGAGCTGGAGGATAATCGGGTCGAAGGCGATCTTTTCCTTGCCTATATCCCGGTGAAGAACGGAAAAGACTCCTATGCCTATTCCGTTTCGCCGAGAGAAAAAGCCTTCCCCGTACAGGTGCTTTCCAACACCCCCGATCTGCAGGCGGTCGCGCTGCCCGACGGCACCGTGATGGCGGTCTTCCGTAAGGACGGTACCCTGACCACGGCGAAAAAAACGCTGAACGGCCGGGCGGGCGAGTGCGTGATCCTTTGATCCTTTTAAAAACGCAGTGATCCAAAACGAAACACCTGCCGCAAGGCAGGTGTTTTGTCCTTCTGTTATGGAAAATGATCGTTTATTCCGATCTGACCCGTTCATCCCCCCAGAAGAAAACGGCCACCGTTCCCGGGCCGCAATGGGCAGCCACGATGGTGCCCACATCGAATATCTGCGGCGGAGGCATATGCACGAATCGCCGGCGCAGGGCGTCCCGTGTCTCTTCGGCCTGTGCGGGGCAGTCGGAGTGGCAGATGAAACAGCGCCCGGCATACGCGGTGCCGCCTTCGGCATGGGCGGTCATCTCGTCCAGTGTGGCGGCCAGCGCCCCGCGGCGCCCCCGCACCTTCCGGTAGGCGACGATGCGGCCGCGGGGATCCAGCCGCATCAGCGGGCAGATGTTCAGTATGGTGGCCGCGGTGGCGGCGATCCCGGAGACACGCCCGCTGCGGCGGAAAAACTTCATCTCGGTGGAATAGAACTGATGATGCAGCCGCCCGCGGTTCTGCTGCAGCCAGACGACCAGCGCCTCCATATCCCAGCCGGCGTCCCGGCGGTCGGCCGCTTCCTCCACCAGCAGGCCGTAACCCGAGGAGGCGCACAGCGAGTCCACCACCGCGATGCGGCGGTCGGGGTAGGCTTCCCGCAGCGACTGTGCCGCGCGGTAGGCGTTGCCCACCGACCCGCTCAAACCAGAGCCGAACGCGATGTGCAGCACGTCCCCTTTTTGCAGCAGTTCCTCGAAATATTCCCGGTAGCGGCTCTCATTGATCTGCGAGGTCACCGGCAGCGTACTGCCTTTCAGCAAGCCGTAAAACCGCGACAGTGCCTGCGGGTCGCGCCCCATATTATCCTCATATTCCCGCCCGTCTACCGAATAGGAATAGAACAGCACCGGGATATCCCGCTCACGCATATGGGCGAACGGCAGATCGGCCGTGGATTCGCAGGACAGGTAAAATGATGTACTTGCCATGGAAAATACCCCCTTTTCACATAAAAGTATACGACATATCCCCTCCTTCATACAATCCACTCCCCCTTTTTGCATTCTACTCCCCTCAAAAAAAGACTCTACCGGCGGTAGAGTGCCCGTTTTTTCGGACTTTCCTCTCAAAAACGAACAAATTTTCGAAAAAACCGAACAAAGTTTCGTTTTTATGCTTGACTTTTTCGCAAAAGGGTGTATACTGAAATCATCGACCGAAACATTTGTTCGTTTTTGGAGGGGAACACTATGATCCTGAATCTGATCTTTGCCGTTTTGATGGCCGCCACCTTTTTGTATATGCTCTGCCGTGCCCGGATGAGTGAAGCCCGCCGTCTGGTGTGGCTGCCCGCGGCCTCCTGCCTGGTGGAACTGCTCACGCTCGGCGTACTCACCCCCACGGCGCATCCGCTGATCACCCTGCTGCTGGTGGCATTGCGGCTGACGATGCTGGGCATCTGCGCTGTCGCCATGCGGCGGGATGCCGCGATGGTGCGCGCCCGCCAGCGCCGCCGTGCCCGTCTGGCGCGGGAACTGCACGCCGCGCTCAATCCGCTGCACGAGGTGGCTCCCGCCCGTCCCCGCGCCGAGGTGCGCGTCGCCTGATCGTTTTTTGTCTCCCTTTTCGCCCGATCGGCTTCGGCCATCGGGCGTTTTTTTGTGAAACCGTATTTTTTTCGCATATCTCTTTCCATTTTTACCGGAATGTGGTATACTATATCGGCGGCCACAAGCACAGTGCCGGCAAACACACCTATAGACCGGAAAGGAATGGTATTGCGGTGAAACCTATCGACAGTCAAAAACTCAGTTCCCTGATATCCGCACACACAAATGAAGAACTTTCCGAAAACAAGATCGGCTCAAAAGAGGTCATCGTTCATCAGGACGGCCAATGCATTTACAAAGGTGTTTTCGGCACGGGATCCGTCGACGGTGCTGCCGCAAAGCCGGGAATGCTTTACCGTGCCGCATCCATGACAAAACCGATCACGGCGGTCGCGGTTTTACAGCTGATCGACAAAGGGCTGCTGTGCCCGGAAGATAAGGTGTCCCGCTTTTTCCCTGCGGCGAAGGATATGAAGGTGGCCGTGGTCGAAAACGGCCGGATCGCTTCTCTTGTCCCGCTGAAAAGGGAGATCACCGTGGGAAATCTGCTATCCCACACAAGCGGGATCGGATGCGAACCGGTCAACAGTATTCTCGGATGCACAAACAATACTTTGTCCCTGGATGAGGCGATCGAAGATATTTTTTCAAAGCCTCTTTCCTTTGAGCCCGATTCATCGCAAAGCTACAGCGCCACAGAGGCTTTTGATGTGGCGGCGGGCATCGTGCAAAAAATCACGGATCGCCGCTTTGACGAATATCTGCAGGAGAACATTTTTACCCCTTTGGAAATGACAAACACGACTTTTTCTCCGACAGACGAGCAATGGAGCCGCACGGTCCCCATGCATAACCGTTCCGGATCCGGCGAAAGTGAGATCGCGCCAACTTCGGCAGGCTGTGTATTTGAGGGGTATCTGCCCAAAAGAATGCCTGCCGGCGCAGGCCTCATCACCACTGCGGATGACTACATAAAATTTGCCGATATGCTGTGTGCGGGCGGAAAGACGGCTGCCGGCCGGCAGATCATGTCCCCGCATGCCGTGCGCCTGATGTCGTCGCCGCATACACCCGCGAACATCGAAAACTGGTGTGAAAAGTGGGGGCTCGGCGTGCGGATCATCGTATCCGACAGCTACCCGCACGGGCTGGAGGTCGGCAGCTTCGGCTGGAGCGGCGCATACGGCACCCACTTCTGGGTCGACCCCAAAAACCGCATAACGGCAGTCATGATGAAGAATTCCCGCTATGACGGCGGAGCAGGCAACCGATCTGCCTGTCAACTGGAAAAAGATGTGTACGTATCCTTGTGATCCGCGCGCACAGGCGATAAATAATTCAAGATAAAGGACTGGCCATA
>JAZRVU010000048.1:0-11861 GCA_045599305.1 Acutalibacteraceae bacterium
ATTTGGAAGCAATGGAAAACGGCAAGTAAAAGAGAATGGGGATTATTAAAACTCGGAGTGCCGAAATGGATAGCACACAAGGTGGCAAACTGGGGAGACCATTACCAATTTGTTGCAACAAAATCCGTTTTGGCAAGAGCGATTTCCAAAGAAAAACTGACCAAGCGGGGCTTAGTCAGGGTTTTCGATTACTACCAAAAGGTGCATATTTAATTTTGAATTGAACCGCCGTGTGCTGAACGGCACGCACGGTGGTGTGAGAGGAGGGAGTTATTCCCCCCTACTCGATTGTGCTTTTCAGCCGAAGAGGATCTGGTTGACGATGCCCTCGAGCCGCTCCTGCCGGCCGCTGCCGGGCAGGGCGGGGGCGCCCATCTCGTCGGCGTGGGCGGCAAGTTCGGCCAGCGTGACTTTGCCGTCCACGATCTGCTTGCCGATGCCGGTCTCATAACTCGCATAGCGCTCGCGGACAAACGCGTCCACCCGGCCGTCCTCGATCAGCGCGGCCGCCTTCATCAGACCCAGTGCGAAGGTGTCCATGCCGAGGATGTAGCTTTCGAACATATCCTCCGCCGTGTAACTGGGGCGGCGGCACTTGGCGTCGAAATTGAAGCCGCCGGTGAGCCCGCCCGCGCGGATGACCTCCCACATACACATGGTGGCGGAATAGACGTCGAAGGGGAACTCGTCGGTGTCCCAGCCCAGATGGGGGTCGCCCTGGTTGGCGTCGATGGAGCCGAGCATCCCGTTCATGCCCGCGACCCGCAGGTCATGCTCAAAGGTGTGCCCCGCCAGCGTGGCGTGGTTGGCCTCGATGTTGAGCTTGAAGTCGCGCTCCAGCCCGTACTGCCGCAAAAAGCCGATGGCGGTGGCGGCGTCAAAATCGTACTGGTGCTTCATCGGCTCCTTCGGCTTGGGCTCGATGTAGAAATCGCCGGTGAAACCGATGGAACGGCCGTAGTCCACGGCAAGGTGCATCAGCCGGGCGATGTTCTCCTGCTCGAATTTCATGTCGGTGTTTAAGAGCGTCTCGTATCCCTCGCGGCCGCCCCAGAAGACATAGCCCCTGCCGCCGAATTTCACGGTGAGGTCGAGTGCCTTTTTGATCTGTGCCGCGGCAAAGCAGAAGACGTCGGCCGAATTGGTGGAGCCCGCACCGTTCATGAAGCGGGGATTGGAGAACATATTGGCCGTGCCCCACAGGCATTTGATGCCGGTCTTCTGCATCTTTTCGACGATGTAGTCCGCAATCTCGTCCAGCCGGCGGTTGGTCTCCTTGATGTCGTCCGCCTCGGGCACCAGGTCCACGTCGTGGAAGCAGAAATATTCGATGCCCAGCTTCTGCATGAATTCGAAGCCCGCGTCCACCTTGGCGAAAGCGTGCGCCATGGTGCCCTTTTCGGCGCCGAAGGACTTGTCGGCGGTGTCGCGCCCGAACATATCGGTGCCGGCGGCGCCCAGATTATGCCACCACGCCATGGCGAAGGGTAGATGCTCTTTCATAGGGCGGCCGAGCACGACCTTTTCGGGGTCGTAGAATCGGAAAGCCAGCGGATCGCGGCTTTCGGGGCCTTTAAAGGGGATCTTCGGGATGTTTTCAAAAACAGCCATGTGGTTAACGCTCCTTTCTTTTCAAGCGGCCGCTGAAACCGGTCGCCGTTCGGCTCTCTTCAACTATAAAAAATGCTTTCGCGCTTCGCCTCCCCGCGGGAGGCGTTTTTCACAGTGTGGGGAGTGATTTGGCATAGGTGACGATCGTCTCGGCCATAGCCGAGGTGAGCGCATCCTGAAAATCGGGGGTGATGAGGCGCTCCAGATCAGTCGCGTTGGTCATGTAGCCGCATTCCAGCAGCAGTGCGGGCATTTCGCTCACGCGGCAGACATAAAACGGGCTCCAGACCACCTTGCCGCTGTTCGGACTGTCAAACGCATCGTAGACGGCTTTCATGTTCGCGCACATCGTGTTGGCGATGCCGATGGAGTAATCGCTGAAATAGTGGATGGAGCAGCCGTGCGCCGCCGCCGAGGTGGAGCCGTTCATGTGGATGCTGATGAACAGATCGGCACCCGAGGGACGGGTGATCTGCGTGCGCTCCAGCAGCGAGAGGGAGGCGTCGGTGGTGCGGGTCATCTGCACGGTGGCGCCCAGCGCCTCCAGCTTTTCGCGCAGCAGCAGCGAATAGGTGAGCACCAGCGTCTTTTCGGCCAGCGTGCCGCCCGCGGTACCGACGGAGTTGCCGCCGTGGCCGGGGTCAAGCACCACCTTGAAGCCCTTGAGTGGCTGCTCGGCGTCATTGCCCGCCACCGAGGTGGGGTGGCGGAAGGTGAAGGTGAGCACGCCCTCATTGTCCCACTGCACGTGGTAGCCATAGAACTGCGCCGCCTTGGTGAGGTGCAGACGCAGCACCTGCGTGTGCGCCTCACTGCCGGCCACCCATTCGGCGCTTTTGAACAGCGGACTGCCGCTCACATCCGGGGTGCCGGTCACTTCGGTGGTGTAATAGAAGGTCAGTTCCAGATATTCCGTCGTCTGCGCGGCACTGGAGTAGTCCTGCCGTTTGGGATTGCCGTAGGCCTGCGGCAGCAGCTGCAGCTGGAAAGGCACACGCCAGTCGGCTTTCAGGGTCAGCGCGGTCTCGCGGCCGGAGACGGTCACCCCGCCCACGGCGAGGTGATTGGCCGATAGACTGCCGCCGGTGATGTATTCCTCGGCGTCCTCCTTATACACCCGCCGTCCGCAGCCCAGCAGGTAATAGTGTCGGCCGGAGGCGGTGTCATAGGCGGTGCCGGCCAGCACGTCGGTGGTGCCCTGCGGCAGATAGGCGTTGGTGGGGCGGGAGTAGTCATCGGTCGTGTCGCCGCTGAAGGTTTCGGCATAGTCGGCGGTAATGATCATCACGGTGCCGGTGGCCAGCGGCTCCCCCTCGCCGGACGGATCGATCGGCTGCAGTTCCTGCATGGTCACGTCCTTGGTTTCGGGACGCACCACCACCGGCAGCGCGTTCACCGTGAGGGTGCCGCCGGTGCGGGTCTCGGTCTGCCCCATGCAGGTGCCGGTGAAGGTGACGGCACCCAGCGGACGCGTCTCGCCCTCCAGTCCGGCGGGCATGGTGTAACTGCCGGTGTAGGTGACATAATCCGACTCGTTCTGGCCGTCGTTTTCCTCGTCCTGCAGCACGGTGGCCGCCATGGGGATCCTGGTGCCCGCCACGGTGGCGAAAACGGTGGAATCCTTGTGCGCCACGGCGGAAAGGGCGACGGTGGCACCGCCGTCCAGCGTCAGCGCCTTGTCGGGTGCGGCGCTTTGGAACACGCGGATCTTGTAGGTGATGGTATAGGTCGTTTTGACGCCCTTGTTTTCAAAAGTGAACGTGTTGGCGCCGGGGGAGAGGGACACATCCAGCGAGAAATAACCGTGATCGGTCAGTTCCAGTTCCTTGCCGTTGAGCAGCAGCGGGAAGTTCGGGTCGGCGCTGCCGCGCAGACTGTAGGAGGATTCGTTGGTGGTCACGGCGGTACTGCCCGGCGAACTCAGCGTGAGGGTGCGGGTGATATATTCCTCCATCAGCGTGCCGTCGAATGCCTGCTGCATGGCGGTGGCGGCGGCAGAGGCCTCGCCCAGTGCCGCGAGCGAATCGAACGCGCTGCCCTTCCACGCGCTGCAGCGCTGGCAGGCCAGCACCTGCCGCGCCAGTTGATCGGTCATCGTCCAGCCGCGCAGTCCGCCTGCCGCGTTGGCGGCAGAATGGGAGATGTAAAGCGGCAGGTTTGCCTGTTCACACAGGGCGGCCCACCAGTCCAGCACCGTGCCGAAGGAGGCGGAATAGTCGCCGGTGGCGCGGTGGTCCTTCACCATCAGGAGATCCGGCACGCCGTGCAGCACCAGTGCCCGGCTGTCGGCGCCGCCGTCGGTCAGTTCTTCATAGACATTGGCGGTCTTCGAGCCGCCCTCTTTCACCGAAGCGTGTGCCCACACCGCCTCGGTCAGCAGCCCCACCGGCACGGTGGGACGGGCGTCGCGCACTGCCTCGGTCGCCTCCTCCAGCATCTCGTCGATGTGCAGGATGCGGGGCGGCTTGGCGCCGTAGGGGTAGGCGTATCCGCCGAAAAGATAGGCGTCTGCCTCATAGTGCGCGGCAATGGCGGGGGCGCGCGCGGACAGGGCGTGCCATCCCTCCAGCGAGGTGGGGTCGCACACGCCGTCGGCCACGCCGCAGTCGATCACCACACACAACGCCAGTTCATGCGCGCGCGCCTGCTCGGCAATGTACCCCGCGGCGTCGAAGGCGCCGTCGGCCGGCAGGTCGGTCACGGTGACGATCACCGTGTTCCATGTCCAACTGCCGATCTTTTGGAAGGCCGCGTCGATCTGCTCGCGGCAGCCGGAGGCGGCCGGGTCATAGTCGGTGCCGGCACGCAGGAAAACGCCCCGCATTTCCTCGGGCAGCCTCCATTCCAGCGGCGGGCGCGGCGGCTTGGTGGGCGCCGTGGTCGTGGTGGGGGACGCGGTAGTCGTCGTGGTCGTCACCGTGGTGGTGACGGCCGCCGGCTGTTTTGCGGCCTCGTGGGCGGTCAACCAATCCTGCACGATGCCGCTTTGCCACACGACCCACCCGGCGGTGGCCAGTATGGCGGTGATCGCCACCGCCACTACCCACCGCCACCAGCCGTGTGCAGTGGCGGGAGTATGGGAAATCTCATGCTTTCCGGACATATCTTCAAATCCTCTCAGTAACAAACAAAAGTATATACCTATTGTAATCGAATCCGGCAAAAAAAGCAAGAGATGTTACGGGATCGGCGGATGAAAATTCAGGAAACGGCACAAAAAAGCACCGCCCGCCATGCCATGCATGCCGGGCGGTGTGATAGGTGCTATCAGTTGCAGATGGTACGCTCGGTCTCTTTGTCGAACAGGTGGATCTTGTCGTTCTCCAGCGCGATGACGATGTTGTCGCCGGGACGCGCGGTGGAGGTGGGCTCCACGCGGGCGGTGAAGTTGAAACCTACCACATTCAGATACAGGAAGGTCTCGGCGCCCATCAGCTCGGTGACTTCCACATCGGCATAGACGGTGCAGTCGGCATATTCCTTCAGCAGACGCTCCTCATTGTGGACGTCTTCCGGACGGATGCCCATGATGATCTCTTTGTCGACATACTCTTCCAGCTTGCCGCCCTCGTTCTTGGATTCGGGCAGCGGGATATAGTATTTCGTGCCGCGGGTGTCCTTGGTGTCTTCGGTGCCGAATTCCACCATGAACTTGCCGTCTTTCTTGATGAGCTTGGAGTCGATGAAGTTCATCTGGGGGCTGCCCAGGAAGCCGGCAACGAAGGTGTTGCAGGGCTTCGCATACAGTGCCTGCGGCACATCGACCTGCTGGATGAAGCCGTCCTTCATGACGACGATACGATCGCCCATGGTCATGGCTTCGGTCTGGTCGTGGGTAACATAGATGAAGGTGGTGCCCAGTTTGGCATGCAGCTTGGAAAGCTCGGTACGCATCTGCGCACGCAGCTTAGCATCCAGGTTGGACAGCGGCTCGTCAAGCAGGAAGACCTTCGGCTCACGCACGATGGCACGACCCAGAGCCACACGCTGACGCTGACCACCGGACAAAGCCTTCGGCTTGCGGTCGAGCAGGTGGGCGATATCGAGGATGCGGGCGGCCTCTTCCACGCGGCGCTTGATCTCATCCTTCGGAGTCTTGCGCAGCTTCAGACCGAACGCCATGTTGTCGAACACGGTCATGTGCGGATACAGAGCGTAGTTCTGGAACACCATCGCGATGTCGCGATCCTTCGGGGCGATATCGTTGACCAGGCGGTCGCCGATATACAGTTCGCCTTCGGTGATCTCTTCCAGACCGGCGATCATACGCAGGGTGGTGGATTTACCGCAGCCGGAAGGGCCGACCAGGACGATGAATTCCTTGTCCTTGATCTCCAGGTTGAAATCGGAGACCGCGACGACACCGGCCGGGTACTTCTTGTAGATGTTTTTCAGAGACAGGCTTGCCATTTTAAAAGAACCTCCTAATATTTCTCACATAAACATTCCTGATTTACATGATGCTACACATATACTATACCAAATCTTTTCAAAAATAGCCATATGTTTTATTGACAAACTTCGCACCAATATTTTATGAATATCCTATAAAGTCAAGTTGCACAAACATCTTCCACATCTTTCGCGCGATCGAACACCCGGGCGGCTTCTTCGGCCGTCAACTCCCGGCAATCCCCCTCCGCCAGTGCCTCGTCCAATCGGAGCCCGCCGATAGAGATACGCTTCAACCACAATATCTTGTGTCCGTGTGCCTCGCACATACGCTTTATCTGGTGGTATCGCCCCTCCTGAATGGCGATTTCCGCAAATCCGTAATCGGCCGTTTGAGGCAAAGAATAGGTTGTGGAAAATTGACGAAAATTTTGCCCGACCGGCAAAAACGCCTCCTCGGTGAGCAGACGGAGTCCGGCGGGCAGACAGCGGGTGCCGTCGGCAAGGCTCGTCCCTTCGGCAAAGGCGGCCACGTCCCCCTCGGACAGGGCGCCTGCCGTTACCGCGCGGTAACGCTTGAAGACAGCCTTCCTCGGTGCCAGCAGCCGGTGGGCGTAATCGCCGTCGTCGGTGAGCAGCACCAGCCCGACGGTGTCTTTATCCAGCCGTCCGGCGGGGAACATCCCCTTGCGCCGCAGTGCGGGCGGCAGCAGATCCACCACCGTGGGGGCTTTCGGATCACGCGAGACACACAGGATGCCCTGCGGCTTGTTCAGCATCACATAGCGGTGGGGTGCCGAGCCGATCACCCGCCCGGCCACGGTGAGGGTGTGGGCGGCGGGATCGAGTTTCTGCGCGGGGTCGCGGCAGGGGACGCCGTCCACCGTGACGCGCCCGCTCCGGATGAGCTTTGCCGCTTCGCTGCGCGGCAGATCACCGCAGGTGGCCACCGTTTTGTCCAGCCGCTCCAAATCCTTTCACCTCCGCCGATCTTGTCATTCCATCATATCACGTCCGCCCGCAAATTGCAAGGGTCAGGTGACGTTTTGCGGGACGAGCCCGGTGACACGGCCGCCCATCACCGTTTCGGAAATGTCCCCGCCCACCACCGCGTCCTTGTAGACATAGAGGTGCGCCAGCACTTCCCCGGCATCGCTCCGGTTGCCCAGTACGCGGTAACTCCAGCATTTCAGCCGCTTGCCGTGGTAGGGGAGCAGATCCATCTCCGCCTGCTTCTGCAGTTCGTTATAGGCGGTGAAGGTCTCGTCGAATTCATCGGGGATCAGCACCTCGCGCACCTCGCAGTAGGCGAGGTCCACGTCGTAGCCGAGCGATTGGAGATAGGCCACCCGTGCGGGGTTGTCGGCAGCCGTTACCGGTGCGGCCGTGGACACCGCTCCGCCCACCGGCCACAAAAACGCCGCCAGCAGGATCCCCGCCAGCACCACCAGACAAATCAGCAGCGCGATCAGCTGCCGCCGCGAGGTCTTTACCGAAAATACAAACACGACCGTCCCCTCCGTCTTACCGTAATTGATATACCATATGCCGTGGCCGGTGGGAATATGCCGGACGGCAAAAAACACACGGCAGGCGGGCGCCTGCCGTGCGGAAAATGCGTTATGCGGTGGTGAAATCCGAAAAGGTCAGTTCCAGTTCCTCCGACGGCACCGAGAGCGCCGAAAGCGCACCGGTCTTCGGATCGGCATAGAGGGTGAAAGAGGCGCCGTCGCCCGCCTCACCGGTGATCGTAAGCCGGCCGTCGGCACCGACAGTACCCGCGGCGGTACCGTAGACCACCGCGTCCAGCGCCCGGAGCACCCGTTCACCCAGCGCCGCCTGCGGCACCGTGCCGGCATCCACCGACCAGGAGAGCCCCATCAGCCGCAGCGTCACCTGTTCGCCGTCCCATTCGGCCACCAGTCCCGCCAGTTCCTGCGGCTCGGTGAGGGAGACGGTGAGCAGACCGGCGGAGGAGCGTTCCAGCCTGCCGGCGACCGCTTCGCCGCGATAGGTGCCGGTAAAGCCGCAGGTGAAGCCGGCGGCCACCGGCGGGACGGGTTCTTCCTGCGGGCGCTTACACCCGGTCAGCAGGAGCGGGAGCAGCAGAAGGCACAGATACAACCGGAGATGTTTCATGGGGCGACACCCGTTTCTCTAAATCTAAAAACAATCCGCCCAGCTGCGCAATCAGATCGCGCGGGAGCATCGCGTGCTGCGACAGGGCCGCGGCCGCACGGTCGCCTGCCAGCCCGTGCAGATGCACGGCGCACATGGCGGCGGCATACGGCTCCATACCCTGCGCCAAAAAGGCGCCGATCATGCCGGCCAGTACGTCGCCGCTGCCGCCGGTGGCCATGCCGGGGTTGCCGGTGTGGTTGACGAGCAGCGCGCGGTGAGGCGCGGCAATGAGCGTTTCGTGGCCTTTGAGCACCAGCGTCACGTCGTATTCCTCCGCAAAGGCGCGGGCGACGGCGGCGCGGTGTGCCTCCACATCCTCCACGGTGCGGCCGGTGAGCCGGGCCATCTCGCCGGGATGCGGGGTGAGCACGAGCGGACGGCGGATCGTTTTCAGTTTATCTATATGCAGACAAACGGTATTTATACCGTCGGCGTCCAGCACGAGTGGGGTGTCGCCATGCGAGAGCACATCCCACACCAGACTTTCCGCCCGGCGGCCGATCCCGCAGCCCAGCACCACCGCGTCAGCCTTTGCGGCACATTCCCGCAGGACGAGCTGTGCCGAAAGGCCGGTATTCTCCAGCGGCAGGCAGACCGCCTCCGGCAGGGCGGCGGTGAAGGCGGGATAGGCCTCGCGGGGGAGCGCGGCGGTGAGCAGACCCACGCCGCAGCGCAGGGCGGCCTCGGCGCATAGCCGCGCCGCGCCCACCATGCCGTCACTTCCCGTAACGGTGAGCAGATGTCCGAAATCTCCCTTGTGCGCCCACGGGTCGCGGGCGGGGAAGTGCGCCTGCACCATGCCCCAGCCCACCGCGACCTCGCCGCCGCTGAAGCGGTCGACCAGTTCGTCGTCGATGCCGATGGTGACCACCTCTACCCGCCCGCAATAAGGCAGTACGGTGGCGGCCACCAGCGCGGGCTTGAGCGCGGTGAAGGTGACGGTGCAGTCGGCACGGACGGTGTCCGGGTCGGCAGTGCCGCTGTCCGCCTCCACGCCGCTGGGGATGTCCACGGCCACCACCGGAGCGGCGGAGGCATTCACCATCCGCAGCAGGTGGCGCAGGTGATCGGGCAGGGGGCAGTGAAAACCGATGCCGAAGAGCGCGTCCACGATCAGGCCGGCCGACTGCACCGCCTCGCCGGCCAACAGCGGCTCGGTCTCCAGGCGGCAGATGGTCACGTCGGTGCCGGTCAGACGGGAGAACATCTCTTTGGCCTGCGGCGTGGAAGGGGTGCCCACCGTCACCACCGTGATGCGGGCGCCCTCGTCCAGCAGACGGCGGGCAATGACAAAGCCGTCGCCGCCGTTGTTGCCGTCACCGCAGAGCACCGCCACCCGCCGTCCGGCCAGCGGCCAGGCCGAGCGGATGACGCGGGCGGCCGCGCTGCCGGCGTTTTCCATCAGACGCAGATAGGACAGGCCGCCCTTAACGGCGGCCTGCTCCAGTTTTTTCATGCTGTCGGCGGTCAAGACGGTCATAACACATCCTCCGCATTTTCGCTGACGGTCGGGATATCGTATTGCTGACGCACCTCGCGCTGCATCAGATAGGGCAGACCGTCGATGAGGGCGTTGAGCACCCGGGCATTTGGCTCGAACACCACCGCGGTGTGCCCGTTCTTCTTGCTGTGATAGGTGAAGCACCAAAGCGATTTGTCCGGCAGGGCGGAGGTGCAGCGCACCACCCGGTCGAACCGGCTCAGGTTTTCGTTTGCCTTGCAGGGGGCAAGCGACTCGATCTTTTCCCCCCGCACCGAGACCAGACGCAGCCGCTTGCGGCGGCCGCGGATGCGGTCGATGTCGATATCGCCGTTGGTGACGCAGTATTCATATTCGGTGAGCGGCATGCGCACCAGCCACCACCAGCCCCAGCCGACCAGCACGATGAGCGGCAGGAAGAACAGGGCCGCCGCCAGCGCCAGCACCACGGCCGCCAGAGTGATGAGGAACACAAGGGCAAAATATTTTCCTTTTTTCTGCTCCATGATCAACTGCTCCACAAAGGTATCCATATCCCAAAAACCTCGTTTCATTGTGTTACGATCCTATCATACCACATTACGGAAAGGTTTTGCAAGATTGTGAAGGTAAACAGTTCGTAAATTCTTGCATTTTTTTGCGGGATGTGCTATGCTTTGGGGGAGCGATTGCATGAAAGGATGACCGAAATGAGTTGGCATATCGAAACAAAATGCATTCAGGAAGGCTGGCATCCCGCAAGCGGTGAGGCTCGGGTGCTCCCCATCTATCAAAGCACCACCTTCCGTTACGAGAGCGCGGCGGCGATGGGCGATCTGTTCGATCTGAAGAATGACGGATATTTCTACACCCGTCTGGGCAATCCCACCACCGACGCGGTGGAGAAAAAGATCGCCGCGCTGGAGGGCGGCGTGGGGGCGCTGCTCACGTCGGCGGGGCAGGCGGCCACCATGCTGGCGGTGCTGAACATCGCCCACGCGGGGGATCACATCATCAGTTCCTCCGCGGTGTACGGCGGGTCGTATAACCTCTTTGACAAGACCCTGCGGGAGCTGGGGATCGAGACCACCTTTGTGGAGCCCAACGCCACGGCGGCCGAGTTGGAGCCGCTGTTCCGCCCGAACACCCGTCTGGTATTCGGCGAGACGCTGTCCAATCCCTCGCTGTGCGTGCTGGACATCGAAGAATTCGCCAAGGCGGCGCACGCCCATCAGGTGCCGCTGATCGTGGACAATACGTTCCCCACCCCCATCAACTGCCGTCCCTTCGAATTCGGGGCGGATATCGTGACCCATTCCACCTCCAAGTATCTGGACGGCCACGCGGTGGCGCTGGGCGGCGTGATCGTGGACGGCGGTACCTTCGACTGGAAGGCGGCGGGCAAATATCCCGAACTGACCGAGCCGGACGAAAGCTATCACGGCGTGATCTACTGTGAGCATTTCGGCGCCGCCGGCTATATCGCCAAGGCGCGCTGCCACCTGATGCGGGATATGGGCGCCACGCCCTCGCCCACCAATGCGTTCCTGCTGGGGCAGGGCATCGACACGCTGCACCTGCGTGTGCAGCGGCATTGCGAGAATGCGCAAAAAGTGGCGGAATTCCTGCAGAACGAGCCGCGCGTGACGTGGGTCAACTATCCCGGTCTGCCGGGCGACAAGGGCTATGCCCTGTCGCAGAAATATATGCCTCACGGCACCAGCGGCGTCATCTCCTTCGGCGTGAAGGGCGGGCGCGAGGCGGCCTGCCGCTTCCTCGATGCACTGAAGCTGGCCGCCATCGCCACCCATGTGGCCGATCTGCGCACCTGTGCGCTGCACCCGGCTTCCACCACCCATCGCCAGATGAACGATCAGCAGTTGGCCGAGGCGGGCGTCACTCCCGATCTGATCCGCCTGTCGGTCGGTATCGAGAATGTGGAGGACATCATCGACGACCTGCGCGGCGCGCTTGACGCGATGTGATGACCGAACAAAAAATCCCTTCGCCGTGCGGCGAAGGGATTTTTTATGTCTTTTTTCAATAGTTGCGGGCAGAGAGGTGGGAGATATCGCCCAGATTCATCACACGGGCGGCGGCGATGCCGGGCTCGTCGGAATGGGTCTCCATATGGATCTCCGTCACCGAGGTGGTGGGCAGGAACATGGTCTGCCACACCCACGCGGGGGAGAGTCCCACGATGTGGGAAAAGAGCGCC
>JAZRVU010000049.1:0-11566 GCA_045599305.1 Acutalibacteraceae bacterium
AATGCCCCCGGGCAAGCGGTTCTCCTCCCCCCGCTGCGCTTTGTTTAATCGTCGTATTCTATGAACATGACGGCATCGCAATGCCAGCCGCCCGTGTGGGCGGTATAATATCCCTCGTGCCAATACACCGGCAAATTATCCTGCGCGTGTACGGGCACCGTGGGACGCCAGATCTTTCGGTTTTGCGCACCGTCGATACGGCGGATGACCTGCTCCAGATCATAATGCGCGCCGCTGTCCGCCGAACGGTAACTTTCCAGCACACGGTCTTTGCCGTCAAACCGGGCGATATAGAGGCGATTGGTGAACGTCTCGGCGGGATCGTTGGGGTGCAGACCCGCTTCGCCGACTCCATAGTAGTACGCCATGCCGCCGAGATAGGTCTGGGAGCCGTCGAGGATATCGTGTGCCAAAAACTCGCCCGCTTTACAGATTGGCGCCGACACACACCATTTGCCGCCCCGAAAGGTGGCGGAACGGTATTCCGGCAGGGCGGGGGACGGAGCGCGGTCATCGTCTATCCGAAACGGCGCAAAGCCCACCCGCAGAGGCAAGGTGGGGGACACGTCCAAGAGACGCACGGTCTCGCCCTGCGGCGAAGCGTACACCACATCGAGGTCGTCGATCTCGATGTGCCCGCCGGAAAACAGATTTTGGCCGGTGGGGGTGCCGTCGGTTTTCAGCAGCTGCCCGTCCGCCGCAAAAATGCCGCTGCGGATGGTGTGATCCTGAGATATCCGCGGATGGCCGTACAGCGCGAAAAACCACTGCTCTTTGGCGGCGGTGTTCAAGTCCTGCTTTCGCACGTTCAGATAGAACAGGCCGCCCCCGTCGGACTCCAGAAACTTGGTCGGCTCGCTGAAACTCTGCCCCTCGTCTTCGGAAAAGCGGAACTGCCACGTCACGCTGTTGACGCGGCTGAACAGCCACACCTCGCCGCGCACGGTGTTTTCAAAAACCTGTGCATAGGTGACGCTGCCGGGGTAAGTGAGGGTCTGCGGCGGCCCGAAGGACAATATGTCGTAGGGCTTTTCGGTCACGCGGTAGGTCAGGGTTTCCACCGCATGGCCGGTGTAGGCGACGATGATCTTCCCGCTCTCCAGAATGCAGATCGAGGGGGCATTGTGCTCATCGGCGTAGTTATAGTTCAGCACGCACAGGCGCACATCGCGGCTGGGCGTTTTGGCGCATTTGGCGTCCAGTTCTTTCACGTGGATCTCCCCCATGTCGGTGACATAGGCGATATAGGTCTTGCCGTTGGCGCCCACAACGGCTTTTTCGTTGATCCACCAGTCGGTGTTGGCACGTTTGATCTTTACCTCTACCGAACGATCCAAGTCGATCATTCCAGATTCCCCCTTAATCCATCCGCCGCTCGACTTCCCGCATCATGTCGCTCATTTGCACATTCAGTGCCCGCGCGATGCGATAAAATGTTTCCATTGTCGGTTTGCGCTCCCCCCGCTCGATGGCGCTCAGATGTGTGCGGCCGATCCCGGCCAGCCCGCTGAGTACCTCCTGCGAGATCCCCTTGCTTTTTCGGAATTCCGCAATCACTTCGCCCACCGTCACGGCATCCAGAAATTCTTCCGCCATATTGCTCACCCCGAGGGTAGTGTACCGCATTTTCTTGACTTTTTTGAATACATATGTTGACAAATGTATACATTTGTGTTACAATTCGGTTGAAAACAGCGCAAGGCGGTGCGACAGTGGGACAAACGGTACACATGGCGGCAGGGGATTTCGCAAACGGCAAAAACGACCGGGATAACCGAAATAGCCGGGATGATTGGGACGAAGAGATCAACGCGCTGGCGCTGGATCGGTTCCCGGACACCGACACGCTGTTTGCCGAAGAGTTGTCCGCGCTGCCGATACCGACCGGCGATGTGACAAAATAAGCCTTCTCTCTATTTTTTGTTCCCGTTTTTTGTGCCGAAAGGCGCAAACACGCAGGCCGGAAGGGCAAATTGCTCTTCCGGCCTGTGTGCATTTATCTTCCGCATGACGCTTCGCGCCGTATCGGTCAGCGCACTTTTTTGTAAAACAGCAGCACGACGGCGATGAACACCACCTGCAGCACGTTCACCTGCATATGAAAGGCAAAGGACAGGTCGATGATGGCGAGGTCGATGCTGATGGTGTCGAACCCGATGGATTCGCCCCACGTGAGCCACTTGAGCGCCGGCACACCGGCGGTCAGTCCTGCCACCAGCGCCGAGAGCACCAGTGCGGCCAGCACCAGAAAAATGAGGATCAGCGTATTTTTGGTTTTCATGAAAAGGTCTCCTTTTTCTTATTCCACCCCGCGGCGGTAAAGCCCGCGGGTGATCTCGGCCGGCGCCTTGCCGCCCTCACGGTAGGCACGCAGCACGGCGGCGGCCTCGGCGGGCGATTCCACGGTGAGGTGCAGCAGCCAGAAGTCCAGCGGCGGCAGTTCGGCAAGCCTGTCCGCCCACCACAGCGGCACCGAATTGAGCAGTTCGGTGCATCCGCCGGCGCAGGCGGTGGGGAAGGTGATGCCGCGGCGGTCGGTCACGCCGTCGGCAGGGCGGCAATGTCCGCACGCGCCCGGTGCCGATCCGCATTGCCGCGGGCAGTTGCGGGTGAGCATGAGCGGCTGTCGGCCGTAGACCAGCGCGCCGCAGGGGATGGGGGAGCGGGCGGCAAACGCCATCTGCCCGAAGGTCAGTTCCATCGACAGGGTGGCGGCGGCCAGCCCCTCTTCGGCCAGCGCGGAAAGCGCCGCCGTATTGGTGAGGTTCAGCCCGAAGCCGCCCACCGGCACCGGCCCCGCCTCCCGTGCCAGCGGCACGGCGCCCACGTTGCCGCACAGGGCATAGCGCACCCCCGCCTCACGGGCGGCGATCAGTTTTTGCCGCACCGATCCCTCGGTGCCGAACATCCCGCGCGGGATCTCCACCCCCCACGGGTGGGGATCCCGTGCCGCCTCGCCGAGCGGCAGGAACCAGCCGTCGGCCAGTGTACGCACCTCATCGGTGAGCTGTGAAGCGGTGGCCGCCCGCACCAGCAGGCGGGGTCGATCCTCCCGCCAAAGAGGGGAGGGTAGTTTTTCGGAAATTGGGGGTATGTTTTCGGAAACTGTGATATGGCGCGGTTTTCCGCGCTCCTGTTCCAGTTTTTCCAGTGCTTCACGCCGCAGGGCGTTCAGCTCGGACACGGCGATATCGCCGGGCCCCTCCACGCTGACAGCCTCCACCGCAAAGGGGGTGCCGCCGCTCTTCCTGAGCTGTGCCTCCACCCGGTCGGGGGACAGCGGCGGGCGGCCGTCGGCCGCGGGGGCGCCGGTCACGGTGACACGGCGGTCGCCGTCCGAAACGGTGAGGGAAGCGGGGGAGGTAAAGGCGGCGGTGACCGACACACGCGGCACCTCGCGGTCGTAAAGCCGGCGCAGGTCGCGCAGCACGCCGTCCGCCGCGGTCACGTCCTCGTGACGGCGGTGGCCGAACATCCCGGCGCCGCGCGCATCGGCAAAATAGCCGTCGGTGAAGCCGGAACGGGAGAACACCGCCTGCAGACGGGCAAGTGCCTGCTCATCCACCGGGCGGCCGTCCCGCAGGGCGGCGTAGACGGCGGTGGCGGCGGCGACATATTCCGGCCGCTTCATGCGTCCCTCGATCTTCAGCGAGCAGACGCCGAGCGTCCCGATCTCGGAAAAGCGGTCGGCCAGCGACAGGTCGCGCAGGCTCATGGCAAACTCTTCACCGGCGGGGGTATCGCGCCCGTCGGAGGGACGGAACGGCAGACGGCAGGGCTGGGCACACCGCCCGCGATTGCCGCTGCGGCCGCCCAGCATGGCCGAAAGATAGCACTGTCCCGACACCGACATACACAGCGCGCCGTGGATGAATATTTCCAGTTCGCACCCCTGCCCCGCACAGGCGGCGATCTCTGCCGCCGACATCTCCCGCGCCAGCACCACGCGGGAAAAACCCGCGTCGCGCAGCGCCCGCACCCCGGCGGGGGTGTGGCAGGAGAGTTGGGTGGAGGCGTGCAGCGGCATATCGGGCATCATCCGCCGCAGAGCGCGCGCCAGTCCGCGGTCCTGCAGAATGAGCGCATCGACCCCGGCGGCGGCCGCCATGCGGGCGACCCCGATCGCCGCAGGCAGTTCGTCCTCCCGCAGCAGGGTGTTCAGCGTCAGATGTACCCGCACCCCGCGGGCGTGACACCACGCCACCGCGCGGACGAGCTCCTCATCCGAAAAATTGGCTGCGCTCTGCCGGGCGTTGAACGCCGAGGCGCCCAGATACACCGCATCCGCCCCCGCACGCACGGCGGCGACGAGCGATTCGGCCGAGCCGGCGGGGGAGAGGATCTCCATCCGGCTCATTCTTTCCCGTAATAAGCCAGTTTCTGGCGCAGCATGGCGTTTTCGGTGCGCAGACGGTCGGCATCGGCGCGGGCACGGGCGTTATCGTCCAGATATTCCTTCATCTGCATCCGCAGATTGTCCGCGGCACGCAGCGCCTTTTCGGCGGTGTCCTGCGAATTGAGCGCCGCCAGCACCGCCGCCATCGACAGCGAAATGCGCGGATTGGCCATCAGATCCTTCATCTGGCGCTCCACACGGCCGGCGATATCGGTCATATACTCCTCGCTATCCTCGCTCGAAAGCACATATTCGGTCCCACAGATCGACAGTCTCACTTTTTCCATTTTTCTCTCTCCTTTTATGTCACAGTTCACGGAATTGATCCAGATATTCGCCCACGGTGCAGCCCGCCGCACGGGCGGCGGCACGCAGGTCGAGGTAAAGGCGGTGATCCTTCTGCTGCACCGCCAGCAGCGTGGGTACGTCCTCGGGAAACGCCTCGCGCAGACGATCCTCCACCGAGGCGGTCTGCTCGGCGGGCAGCCGCGGGCGGCCGCCCGTACTGCGGCGATAGGTGAAGCCGCCCAGCGCGAAAAATCCGTCCAGATCGCCCTGCCAGCCGATGAGGCGGCGCAGCTCGGCACCGCGTTCCGCCAGTTTTTTGTGGCCGGTATTCAGCCGCACGATCTCGCCGTCCGGGAACTCCGCCCGCAGCCGGGCAAAGTAGGTGTCCAGCCGCTTTTGCAGATGCGGCCCCCACGCCGGCGCGCCGTCATCCGCGGCGGCCTCTGCCGCTTTTGGCGGCTCGGGCGCCTCTTGTGCGATGGGCGGCGCCGCTTCGGCGATCTCCGACACCTCTTCAACGATCTTGGGTGCTGCTTCCACGACCTCGGGCGGCTGCACGGCCGCTTCGGCGGCCGCTTCGGGCGCTTCCTTTTCGGCCGGCATAACAGATTTCGGGATCCCGCGCACGGCAGGTGGCGGCACTTGTGGCCTGGTGCCGAACAATCGGTCAAGAATCCCCATAATATGCCCCCTTACATATATTGATCTTGTTTTTTAGTATACCACAACATATTGAAAAAATCTACCCCTTGGGGGTAGATTTTTGAAATTTTTTTCGTTTTTTGGGGGTTATGTTTTGGCAGCGCATCCGCCCACGAAAAAATCATGAAATTCTCACCAAACGTTAACAGCCTCTTTACAAATGGGGGGCAAATGTTTTATAATATAGAGGTATATATCCCGCGCACGCGGGAGACGCAAGGAAGGAGCAACCACGAGCATGATCGAAGTGACTCATCTGACCAAACGGTATGGCGCCCACGTGGCGGTGGACGACATCAGCTTTCATGTGGAGGACGGCGAGATCCTCGGCTTTCTGGGGCCCAACGGCGCCGGCAAAAGCACCACGATGAATATTCTGACCGGCTACCTCTCCGCCAGCGAGGGGGCGGTGCGCATCAACGGCTACGATGTGCTGGAGCAGCCCAACGAGGCGAAATCCCACATCGGCTATCTGCCCGAGCAGCCGCCGCTGTATCTGGACATGACGGTGCGGGAATACCTCGACTTCATGTATGATTTGAAAAAATGCACCCTGCCCCGCGGGCAGCACATTGCGGAGATCTGCCGCATTCTGAAGATCGAGGATATGTATCCCCGCCTGATCAAAAACCTGTCGAAGGGCTACCGCCAGCGCGTGGGCTTCGCGCAGGCGCTGATCGGCAACCCGCCGGTGCTGGTGCTGGACGAGCCCACCGTGGGTCTTGACCCGAACCAGATCATCGAGATCCGCACCCTTATCAAGAGTCTCGGCCGCAACCACACCGTCATCCTCTCCTCCCACATCCTGTCGGAGATCGAGGCGGTGTGCGACCGCATCGTCATCATCAACAAGGGGCGCATCGCGGCGGACGACACAGCGCAGAACCTCTCCGCCCGCTATTCGGCCGATCACCGGCTGATCGCGCAGGTGAAGGGGCCGTCGGACGACGTGCTGCCGGTCATCTCCACCATTCCCGGCGCCGAAAAGGTGCATCTGCTCACCGCGCGGGACGGCGCGGCAGAATACAGCATCGAGCCGGCGGAGGGCGCCGACGTGCGGGAGGAGCTCTTCCGCCGCCTGTGCGACCGGAACTGGCCGCTGCTGGGACTGCGGTCGGCGGAGATGTCGCTGGAGGACATCTTCATTGAACTGACGCGTGAGCAGCCGGTGGTGGCGACACAGAAGAAATCGGTGCGCCGCCGCGCCAAACAGACGGAGAAAAAGGAGGGTGACATCCTATGAGCGCCATTTTCAAACGGGAATTCAAGGCGTATTTCACCTCGCCGCTGGGCTATTTCGTGCTGGCGATCGTGTTCGTCTTCTCCGGCTTCTTCTTTTACATCAACAATCTCTACGGCGGCGCGCCCGACCTTTCCGGCGTGTTCGGCAGCCTGTTCATCGTGGTGCTGCTGATCGTGCTGCCGGTGCTGACCATGCGGCTGTTCAGTGAAGAGCGCCGCCAGCGCACCGACCAGGCGCTGCTGACCGCACCGGTGAGCCTCACCGGCATCGCGCTGGGCAAATTCTTCGCCGCCCTGCTGGTGTTCGCGCTCGCCATTTCGGTCACGCTGGTCTACGCCGTGGTGATGGCGTTCCAGATCGTGCCGGACTGGCTGGTCATTCTGGGCAACTATCTGGGGCTGCTGTTGCTGGGCGGGCTCATCATCTCCATCGGCCTGCTCATCTCCACCCTGACCGAAAGCCAGTTCGTGGCGGCCATCGCCACCTTTGCGGTCTCCTTCGCCCTGCTGATGGTGGATGAACTGACCGGCATCTTCACCTCCAACACGGCGGTGGTCACCGTCATCAACTTCATCTCGGTCTATCAGCGCTACAACAACTTCACCCTCGGCGCCATCAACTACGCCGACATCATCTTCTTTTTAAGCATGCAGGCACTGTTCCTCTTCTTGACGGTCCGCTCGCTCGACCGCAAGAGATGGGGCTGAAAGGGGGCGCGTTTTCATGAGTGAACGAAACGAACAGATGAACGAACAGATCACCGAGACCGCGGCCTCCCCGAAAAAACCGCGCGGCCTCAACCGCAAATGGCGCTACGGCACCGCTTCCACCGTGCTGACGGTGGTGGTCATCGCCGCGGTGGTGCTGCTCAACGTGGTGGCCAACATTCTGGAGGCCCGCTTCCCCGTGAGCCTCGACCTCACCGCCAACGACACCTACACCATTTCCGACAGCTGCCGCGCCATTGCGGCGGACACCGAAGCAGACGTGGAGGTCATCGCCTTCCAGACCGAGACCTATTTCAGTTCCCCGAGTCTGGGCAACGACGACCTGAACACCATCGCCCGCCAGTTCTACGAGGCGATGAAGCAGTGCAACATCGCGTCCGGCGGGCGCATCACCACCCGCTACATCGACTACGCCGACAACCCCGCGCTGGTGGCGAAATACGCCGACTATGACGTGGACGAGAGCTCCATCCTGTTTTTGAGCGGCGAGCGGTACGGCGTGACCTCGCTGGTGAATATGTTCGAATACGACCAGAACACCTATATGTACTACGGGCAGATCAAAGTCACCGAATCGCTGGTGGAGCAGCAGATCGCCACCAACCTGCTGAAGGTGACGGGCGATCTTGCCCCCGTGGTGGTCATGACCGGCCACGGCGAGGACAGCTACGCCCTGCAGAACGTGAAGGCGGTGCTGGAAAACAATGCCTATGAGGTCATCGAGTGCGACCTCACCAAATCGGAGGAGATCACCGACCAGGCGATCACCATGGTCATCCCCGCCCCCGAGACCGACTACAGCAACGACGAGGTGGTGAAGATCCGCGACTGGCTCAAGCAGGACGGCGAATATTCCCGCAACCTCGTGATGCTCACCGGCTACAGCGCCGACTGCCAAAACCTCTATGAACTGATCGAGGAGGAATACGGCATCGAGATCACGCAGGAGATGGTGAACGAGAGCAAAAACTACTACACCTCTCCCTACTACGCCTACGGCGACGTGGCGGAATCCGATTTCACCGGCGATCTGAACGGCGAAAAGGTGCTCTCCCTCTTCACCCGCCGGCTGATCCTGCACAAGGATAACGACCCCGAGCTCTACCTCTATAATACCCCGCTGGTCACCTTCGGGCAGACGGCGAAACTGGTCGACCTCTCCAAGGTGGACAAATCCGCACAGGAGAGCGCCACCGAAAAGAGCAGCGACAGCAAGATCGAGACCTACGCGGCGGACGTCTACCCCGTGGTGGGCTCCGCCTTCGCGCACAAGCAGGTGCCGTCGCCCACCACCAACACCACGGTGGAATCCTATGTGGTGGTGTTCGGCAGCCCCTATTTCCTCGACACCAGCATCCTCTCCTACATCACCACCGCGAAAAACGAGGATCTGTTCCTCACCGTGTTCAACGACATCTCCGGCTCCGAGGCCGCGGCCACCGTTTCCAGCCGCTCGGTGAACACCGTCTACCTCGCCTTTGAGGACGCCCCCGCCAAAGTGCTGGGCATCGGCGTGTTCACGGTGGCGCTGCCGGTCGCCGCACTGGCCGCCGGACTGATCGTCTTCTTAAAACGGAGGCACTTATGAGCGACCTTGACGAAAAAATGACCGCCGAAACGCCCGTCGAAGAGCCTGTCCGCAAAGCCCCCGAGGCGGTGGGGCAGGCGGACATCGACGCCTTTGCCAATCAGACGCCGGTGGGAGCCACCCGTGCGGCGAAAAAATCGGCCGGCGGTGGGAAAAAATCGAAAAAATGGGTAACATGGGTCGCGCTGGCGGGCGCCGTGGCGCTGCTTGCGGCGGCCGTGCTGATCGTGCCGCGGCTGAAGCCGCCGGTGGAGGATCCGGAGCCCCCCGCACCCGAGGACACCACCGTGGTGCTGCTGGACAAAGAGGTGAAAAACGCCGACGAAGAGACCCCGTGCCCCGTCACCCGCGTGCACATCGCCTCCCGTCTGGATGACTATACCCTGGCGCTGGGGGAGGACAACGTGCTGCGGCTGGAGGGGGAGGAGAATCTCCCCGTCAACACCACCGCCGCCGCCGATCTGGTGAACACGCTCACCTACATCATGGCGGAGGACACGGTGGCCGACCACGCCGATGACCTGTCGGTCTACGGCCTCACCGCTCCCACCGCCACGGTGGAGGTGGACTACGCCGACGGCACCCACCTGACGCTGGATCTGGCCTCGCTGGCGGTCGGCTCCCACTACTATCTGCGGATGAACGGGGAGGATACCGTCTATCTGATGAGTTCCTCGCTGCCCGGCACCGTGATGCAGACCGCCGAGACCTATGTGGGCGTCAACCTCATCTCCGCCCCCTCGGTGCACGGCGAGGACGCGAACGGCTCCGCCGTGATGAAGGAGCTGTCGCTCACCGGGCCGGTGCGCGGCAACCAGATCACCACCCTGCGCCGCCGTGAAAACACCGACAGCGGCGAATTTTCCAACTGTGCCCACCTGCTCACCGCCCCCTACCTGATGGAGACGGACACCACCATGGCCACCGACGTCTTCGCCGTGACGGAGGTCAACGCCGCCGACGTGGTGGCGCTGCACCCCACCGAGGGCGAAAAAGAGGAATACGGGCTGGATGACCCGCAGTCGATCGCCAAGATCGTGCTGGCCGTCTACACCTACACCGCCGACGAGGACGGCAACGTGGCCAGCGGCGGCTACTACAACGAGACGCCGCATCTGGTGCTGCTGGGCAAAAAGGACGCGGACGGCAACTATTACGCCATGGTGGACGCGATGGACGTGATCTTTTTGGTGGAGGCGGCCAACGTGCCGTGGGCCGAACGCACCTATCACGATTTCGCGAGCCAGTACCTGTTTTTGCGCAACCTCACCTCGCTGAAAAGCCTCGGCTGCACGCTGGACGGCAAGACCTACGATTTCGAGTTTGCCCATTTCCCCGAGGCCGAGACGCTGGATGAACAGCTGCAGGTGACGGTGGACGGCAAGCAATATCCCACCGACGATTTCCGCACCCTGTATCAGGTGCTGATGACCCTCTGCCGCACCGGTGCCGCACCGGCCGAGCCGCAGGGCGACCCGCTGCTCACCGTGCGCATCACCTCCACCGATGAGAACTTCTCGGTCAAGACGATCGACATTTACCCCTACAGCGGCAGTGTCTACATCGCCCGCGCCAACACCGGCGACACCTACAAGGTGACCGCCAGCAACGTGGACGACGCCATCGTGCAGATCCGGCATTACCTGAACGGCGAGCCGGTCGTGAACAAGTGGTGATTTACCGAAAGGAGCGCTGACCTATGCGTCTGTGTGTGGCCATCCCGTGTTTTTTCAAGGATATCCCCTTCACCGAGGCGATCCGTCTGGTGGGCAAGCTGGGCTTTGATGCCGCCGAGACCTACGACTGGCGCGCGCTGGATCTGGACGCCGTGCGTGCCGCCTGCGAGGAGAGCGGCGTGGAGCTCTTAAGTATGTGCACCACCGAATTCCGCATGACCGACCCGGCCTTTCGCGATGCGTGGCTCGCCGGTCTGCGCGAAAGCTGCGCGGCCGCGCGGAAAATGGGGGTCGGCCGCCTCATCACGCAGGTGGGACCGGACACCGGCGCTCCCCGCGAAGCCCAGCATGAGGCGATCGTGCAGACGCTGCGCGCCGCCCGTCCCATTCTGGAGGAGAGCGGCATCACCGTCATGATCGAGCCGCTGAACACCCTCGTCAACCACCCGGGTTACTACCTCTGGTCGGCAGCGGAGGGCTTCGCCATCACCCGCGAGGTGGGGCACCCGCTCGTCAAGGTGGTGTATGACATCTACCATCAGCAGGTGATGGAGGGCAACATCATCCCGAACATCACCCAAAACCTCGACCAGATCGCCCATCTGCACGCCGCCGGACACCCCGGCCGCCACGAACTGCAAAACGGCGAGAACAACTACTCCTTCATCTTCGCGGCGGCGGACGCCGCCGGCTACACCGGCGCCTGCGGGCTGGAATACTTCCCGCTGATGCCGGCCAAAGAGAGCCTTGCCGAGGCGAAACGCCTTTTCGCCTGAAAGCAAAGGCGTCTGCCAATCACATGATCGGCAAACGCTTTTTTTGCGGTTTTCCTCACCACAAAACAGGGGGCACCGAGAACGGTGCCCTTATTTTATACTTTTGACCAAAGCGATAAGATGATCCAACTTTTCATTGCTGAGGCCTTTTACGGCATCCAACAATTCC
>JAZRVU010000050.1:0-3762 GCA_045599305.1 Acutalibacteraceae bacterium
GTCTTCGGCCGTGAGCAGCGCTTTGGCGGCGGCCAGTGCCTGCCGGTAGGCATCGGCGCTCTCGTCGGTGTAGGGCTCGAGCGCCGTGCTATCGAGCGCATCCTTCAGTACATCTTCCAGCGCCTCGCGCAATGCGGCGTGTGCTTTATCCTCCAGCGCGTCCTGCGCGGCCTGCAGTGCCGCCACCGCCGCATCCACCGCCGCGGCCGTGAGATTTTCGGCCTTTTGCAGTTCCTTGGCGTCGGCGAGCGCCTGCCGGTAGGCGTCGGCACTCTCGTCGGTGTAGGCGGCCAGTGCCGTGTCATCCAGCGCGTCGTTCACCGCCGCATCCAGTTTCTTGGCCGGTGCGGTGAGGTCAACGATGTAGACATTGCGGACATACACGGTCCAATCCTCGCCGACGGGCAGGTCTTCGACCGTTTTGCCGAAGCAGGCCAGGAAGACACGCATACCGTCGATCTTCGGCGCATTGGTGGAGAGGTTGTTCGGGTAACGCACATCGGTGAGATCCGCCAGATCGATGATGTTGGTGGCGTATTCGTTCACCCCTACCGTCATGTGGCGGGCAAAGGTCTCGGCCGGCTTGCTGTTGTCCTGCTTGCCGTAGGCATAGCCGTTGTTCTGCGGGTCGATGGCGTTGCCGCTCGCATCGGTAAAGGAGCCGAGATCCAGCCGTTCGTTATAGTGGCCGGCGGCGATCATCGCGGAGGCGATCTCGCTGTCGGTCTCTACCATGAGGTCGAACTGCAGGGCATAATGTCCGCGTTCGGTGAGGGGGCCGGTGAAGTTGCCGGAAGCGTTTTTGGGCATGATGTCCGACAGATCGGCCGGCACCGGCAGGGCAAAGCTGCGGGAGATCCACAGACGGGTGGTATATCCCGAGTTGTCCACGGTGATATCATAGGCGGCCTCGTGGTTGCGGTTGCCGTTGGCCGCCCAGTATTCATCATAGGCCTGCTCGGTCAGCCCGAAATCGTGCAGGATGTAGGGAAACTCCCCTTCGTCATCGTCCGGGACACCGTTGCCGTTGGCATCTTCACGCCACAGGGCGGTGTAGGTGACGGTGGCGGTGACGGTCGGGGTCACCTCGGGCGACCAGCCGGCGAAGAGGTAATTCGTCCGGGTGGGGGTGCCGGTGAAAGCGGGGGTCGCGGTGCCGGGGGTCAGGTCAGTGGTGACCTGATCGGCGAACAGTACCTGTCCGGCCACGCCGTCGGTGTAGGTGACGGTGCAGCGCGCGGCGTGCACGGCGGCGGTGAAGGTGGTGCTTTTGCCGCCGTAGCCGACGGTGACGGTCACATTGCCCGCCGCGGCGGAGGAGAAGCCGCTTACGGTCACGGCGGCGTCGGAGAAGACGATGTAGCCCTTGGAGCCGTCGGTGTAGGTGGCGACCACCATGCCGGTGCTGCGGTCGAGGGTGTCGCCCACACCGTAGTCTGTCCGCACGCCGGAAAGCGCAATGGCGGAGACCGTCTTTTCGGCCGTCCACACCCCGCGGGAGATCTGATCCCACGTCAGCTGCGGCAGGTCATAATATTTGCCGTCCATGCCGCAGGCGGTGCGCCCGCACATATCCAGCACATAGGTGTTGTGCTCGCCGGACTGGACACCGTAGCGCAGACGGGTGCCCGCCGCGTAGCAGTCGATCACCCACGCCTGCGGGCCGGTCTTGAAACTGTAGGCCACCGCGTGGGAGGGGGAGTAGAGGATGTTATACGCCTCGCAGCCGATGTTCAGCGACATGGCCACCGCCGTGTCGCCCACGTGGTGCCCCTGGCTGTCCATGTAACGGCCGCCCACGCGCAGGACATACATACTGTCGTGCGCGGTGCTGGCGTTGTTGGAATTGGCGGTGTCCTCCGAGCGGGCATCGCTGCCGTTCAGATGGTTGTAGTCGCCGTCCCCGTAGGAGATGCAGTTGATCTCGATGACACGGGAGCCGGCACCGTTTTCCACCGTGCCGTGATAGTTGAGGTTGTCGCGGAAGCCGTAGGCCGCCACACATTCGTTGAGATAGGCGGTGTATTTGCCCACCAGACCGAGGGCGTTGTTCTGGCCGCCCGCGAATTTGCAGCCGAAATAGCCGTAGACGGCCTTGTCATAGTCGCCGCCGCCGAACTGGTTGTTGATGTGGCCGGTGGGGCGGGGCATGAAACCGATATTCTCGAACAGGATCGTCTGCCGGCTGCAGGCATCCAGATGGCGGATGCCGGAGAGGAACTCATCCTCGAACTGCAGGGCGATATCCGCGGGGGCGTCATCCTCACGCGGGTGGCAGTAGATGGTGTTCTTGTCGGCGGAAAGCTGGCAGAAGGTGCCGGGGGTCGTTTCCACCTCGGCCACGGTGTCCACCGCCACATAGGGGCGCGGGATGCCGTATTCGTCCCGGGTGGCGAAATCGAACAGCGTGATCACGGTGGACGCCGTCTTCTGCTTGGTGGTCAGGACATGGGAATAGCCGGACGCGGCTGTCCATTTCTGCGTGATATCCGCGTCATCCTGCCGCTTGAGCGAACCCATCCAGGTGAAGCCGGAGGGGGAGCCGCTGCGGATGAGGGCGTTGATCGCCACGCCGTTGCCCAGCCGCAGATTCTGGTTGTTCTGGGAATTGGTGAGCGGGATGGTGAAGATGTTCGAGCCGAGCGCCGACACGCTGCCGCCGTAAAAATCGTCCACCAGCGTGAAGATGAAATCGTTCTGCACCTCGCCGTCGGCGTTCAGATAATCCCCCGCCTTGTAGTGCGCGGCAAAGTTGCGCCCCGTGATCGGCGCGTCTTTCTCGGTGCCCAGTCGGGCGGCCACCGCCTTGTCGGCGTAGTTGACCGTCGTGCTCAGGAAGATCTCGGTCGCGCCCGACCAGTCAAAGAGCGCATCGGGGGACATGGTGGTGGAATACTGCCGCACACCCTCCTCTTTTGAGACGGTGAATTTGCCCGCCATCAGGCTCTTGAACGGTTCGGGGAAGGTGAGCGTGCCCACATACTGGTCCTCAAAGGTGGGGTCAAGGTATGCCCAATCGCCGTACTGCACCGTGCCGGCCGCGTCAAAAAATCCGGCACGCACACGGGCGGCATTGGCGGGAAGCACCATCAGCGGCCCCTGATAGACGCCGCGGGTGATGCCGTAGAAGCTTTCCAGATGCAGGGTGGTCTGGTCGCTGATGGCAAAGGCCTCTTTCTTCAAAAGGGTGCCTGCCGCGCTGTAGACCTCCACGGTAATGGAGCCGGCGATCGCCGTCTGACTTTCCGCCTTGGAAATGCAGACATTGGGTGCCGCCGTGCGCCCGATGGGCGTCAGCGTCACCGCGCCGTCGCTGTCGGTGAAATAGAGGGATTCCACTGAAAGATCGGTGTAGGGAGAGGCCGCTGCCGACGGGATGATCCCGGTGGGCAGAAAGGCGGCCGCGAGGCACAGGGCCATGGCCGCAGACAGGATACGCCGGAACATACGCATATAGGTCACTCCTTTTTCTGATTCTGAAATCATTATAGCATCTGCACCGCCGCCGGGCAATGGAGATTTCTATTTATTTTCATGCCTTTTTGGGGCGAAAAACTGGAATAAAATTTACAAGCGCCCGAAAATGGTTTTTTCATTTGTTAGGAATACAGAGGAATTCGAAGAAAAACGGGCTTCTTGGAAATGAATATTGTTTTACTCCGATTTTGTCGGGTAACGGCCTTTCCGATACTGAAAAAGCCCGCCGGCTTCGGCAAAAGCCCGAGGCGGGGGGGGGGGGGTTTCCCTGCGGGGGCAATTGGG
>JAZRVU010000051.1:0-21552 GCA_045599305.1 Acutalibacteraceae bacterium
CGCAAACTTGCTGAAAAGCCTTGAAATACGGCCGTATGTCTGCGGCTTTGTCAGCGGCGTTTTCGCTCGATCCTATCTCATTCAAAACTGCTGCGCATCTGAAAACCGCATATTTCAGATGAAGAACCATGAAAAAACAGGGGGCATACTGTCGTATGCCCCCTGTTTTTGAAGCAGTTATTCGCTGAAAGATGCGGTTTCAGACGATTTATCCCTTTGTGAAGGCACCCTTGGGTGCTGTCCGTTTTTCTGTATCGAAGGAGCCGCCTATGCAAAAGGATTACCGCACCGTGGCCGCCGGTGCCTCGGACGAATTCACCGAAAAGCGTTCCCGCTTCATCGGGCACATCCTGCCGGTGAGCACCGAGGAGGAGGCACAGGCTTTTATCGCCGCGCGCAAAAAAGAATACTGGGACGCCCGCCACAATGTGTGGGCCTATGTGCTGCGCGCGGGGGATCTGCGCCGGTTTTCCGACGACGGCGAGCCGCAGGGCACGGCGGGCATGCCGGTGCTGGACGTGCTGCAAAAAGAGGGGCTGACCGACTGCGTGGTGGTGGTCACCCGCTATTTCGGCGGCATCCTGCTCGGGGGCGGGGGACTGGTGCGTGCCTATTCCCATGCCGCGCGGTTGGCGGTGGACGCCGCCGGACGGTGCGAAATGCGTTCCTGCGCTCAAATGCACATCACCTGCGACTATGCGCAGTACGGTTGGGTGGGCCCGCTGGTGGCCGCGTTCGGCGGCACGGTGGACGATACCGCCTTTACCGAAAGCGTCTGCCTGGGGTTTCATATGCCCTTTGCGGGAATCCCCGCCCTGCAAAAGCAGTTGGCCGAGCAGAGCGCGGGCAGTCTGCAGGCGGCGGCGGACGGGGAGGCCTTTTATCCGTTCATGCTTTGAAAATACGAAAATTAACGAAAAAATCGCATCTTTTTCTTTTAAAAAGGAGGAGATCGCGATTTTTTTGCGTATTATTATGGTAGAATTATGGCGCAAGGAGGGATTTTTATGTCTTTCCGGGAAGAGTATGAACAGCAGGAGCATCGGCTTCTGTCACCGCGTGCCGCGTTTTCCGACGCGGCCGTGCGCGACCTGCCGGATGAGCTCTGCACCTATCGCACGGAATATCAGCGGGATCGCGACCGTGTGCTGCATTGCAAGGCCTTTCGCCGTCTCAAGCACAAAACGCAGGTGTTTTTGTCCCCCGAGGGGGATCACTACCGCACCCGCCTGACCCACACGCTGGAGGTGGCGCAGATCGCCCGCACCGTGGCGCGTGCGCTGCGGCTGAATGAGGATCTGACCGAGGCGATCGCACTGGCGCACGATATGGGGCATACCCCCTTCGGCCACGCCGGCGAGCGGGCGCTCGACCGGCTGATGGAGGGCGGCTTCCGCCACTATGAGCAGAGCGTGCGGGTGGTGGAGCGGCTGGAAAATGACGGCCGCGGGCTGAATCTCACCCGTCAGACGCGGGACGGTATCCTCACCCATACCAAGGGCACCGAGGCGCAGACGCTGGAGGGACGCATCGTCCGCTGGGCGGATCAGGTGGCCTACCTCACCCACGATATCGACGATGCCGCGCGCGCCGGTGTGCTGCGCGAGGAGGACATCCCCGCCGATCTGCGGGAAAAACTGGGCGAGGGGCGGACGAAGCGCATCGACAGCATGGTCACCTCGCTGGTGGAGTCGAGCGGCGACACCATTTGTATGGACGGGGAGACCCTTGCCGCCTTTGAAAAACTCAAAGCCTTTATGTACGAAGCGGTGTATCTCAACCCGGTAGCCAAGGGGGAGGAACGCAAGATCAACGGATTGGTGGAGCAGATGTTCACCTATTTCGTCTCTCATCCCGATATACTGCCGCCGGAATATGCCGCCATCCGTGAGACCGACGGCACAGAGCGCGCCGTTTGCGATTACATCGCCGGCATGACGGACAACTACGCGCTGGATGTGTACCATCGCCTGTTCATCCCCCGCAGCTGGGAGATCAAAGTGACGTGAACCGTGCTATGTGAAAGGAAGTGACACCGTGGCCATACCCGACAGTTTCATACAGGACGTTGTCAGCCGTAACGAGATCGAGCCGTTGGTGTCGACCTATGTGCGGCTCAAACGCCGCGGGCGCACCTTTGTGGGGCTGTGCCCGTTCCACGGCGAAAAAACGCCCTCCTTCACCGTCTATCCCGAAAGCAATTCGTTTTATTGCTTCGGCTGCGGCGCGGGGGGCGATGTCGTCACCTTCGTGCGGCGGATCGAAAATCTCGATTATATCGATGCGGTGAAGTTCCTGGCCGACCGTGCCGGTCTGCGTATGCCGGAGCAGGGGGTGAACGACGCTGTCTCCAAACTGCGCGTGCGGGTGCTGGAGGCCAACCGTGAGGCTGCCCGCTTTTATCACAGCGTGCTCTCTGCCCCCGCCGGGCAGGAGGGGCTGGCGTATTTCCGCGGTCGTGCCTACACCGACGCCACCATCCGCCATTTCGGGCTGGGGTTTGCTCCGCCCACCGGCTGGGCACTGCGGGACGCGATGCGCGCCAAAGGCTTTACCGATGAGGAACTGATCGCCGCATTCCTGTGTAAACGCAGTGAAAAGGGGCATCTCTATGATGTGTTCCGCGGGCGGGTGATGATCCCCATCATCGACATCCGCGGCAACGTGATCGGCTTCGGCGGCCGTGTGCTGGATGATTCCAAGCCGAAATATATCAACACCTCCGATACGCTGGTGTTCAAAAAGACCGATAACCTTTTTGCCTTGAATTTCGCCAAATCGGCGCTGGGCAAAATGCCGGACGGCAACACGCAGCTGATCTTGTGCGAAGGGTATATGGATGTGATCGCGCTGCATCAGGCCGGGTTCGAAAACGCCGTGGCGGCGCTGGGCACCTCGTTCACGGCGGAGCACGCGCGGCTGATCGCCCGCTATGCCGGCGAGGCGGTGCTCACCTTTGATGCGGACGCGGCCGGGCAGAAGGGCAACGCCCGGGCGATCGACCTTTTGCGGGAGACGGGCGTGCGCATCAAGGTGGTGCGGGTGCCCGACGGCAAGGATCCGGACGAATTCATCAAGAAAAACGGTGCGGAACGTTTTCGCGCACTGTTGGAGGGTTCCGCCAACGATGTGGAATACCGGCTGATGGAGCTCGGCCGTCAGTTCGATCTGACCTCGGCCGACGGGCAGTCCCGCTATCTGCAGAAAGCGGCGGAGCTGCTGGCCGCTCTGCAGAGCCCCGTGGAGCGGGATGTGTACGCCGGGCGGATAGCCGTCTCCACAGGCGTGACCAAATCCGCCCTGCTGGAGCAGATCCGGCAGGTGGATCGCCGTCGTCTGCGGCAGCAGGAAAAGCAGCAGCTTTCACAGGCGGTGCGCAAGAGCGCCGAAACGGTGAAAAAAGCCAATCCGGAGGCGGAAAAGCATTGGCGTGCCGCCCAGGCGGAGGAGGCTCTGCTGGGGCTGCTCATCCGCAATCCGGACTATATCGCAAAGGTCGAAGCCGTGCTTTTGCCCGAGCAGATGGTCACCGCGTTCAACCGACAGTTGTACGAGCAGATACTGCAGCGAACGCGTGAGGGCCTGCTGGTGGAGCCGTCGCTGTTGGCGGCGGACTATGACGTGGTCGGCGTGGCCTATATCACCCGCATGGTGCAGGAGTCGCGCGAGCGGGCAAATACACCGGAGGAAGCACTGCAATGTGCCGCCGTGGTGGCCGAGGAACAACGGCTGCTGGCGGTGCAGGAGGGCTCACCGTCGGACGAGCAGATCATGGCTTATCTGCAGAAACTGAAGGAAACGAAAAAATGATGCCGCCATGCGGCCGGAAAGGGAGAAAATACATATGAGCATGAAAGAGACCGAACAGGTGACGATCAACGAGATCCCCGCCGAGGAGGCTATCAATCTGGTGAAAGAGAAAAAGCAACTCAGCGACCTGCTGGCTATGGGGCGCGCCAAGGGTAAACTGACCACGCAGGAAATTCTTGACGCCACCGAAAACGCCGATTTCGACGCTGAACAGATCGACAAACTCTATGAGGCGATCGAGGCGCAGAGCATCCAGATTGTGGACGATTATATCGACGACGATCTGAGCGACCTTGAAAGCGTGGTGGACGAGACCCGCGAGGACGAGGATCTCTCCGGCGACGGCATTCTGGTGGACGATCCCGTGAAAGTATATTTGAAGGAGATCGGCCGTGTGCCGCTGCTCACCCCCGATGAGGAGCGCGATCTGGCCGTGCGCATCATGGACGGCGAGGATTACGCCAAAAAGCGCCTGTCGGAGGCCAACCTGCGTCTGGTCGTCAGCATCGCCAAACGCTATGTCGGGCGCGGGATGCAGTTTTTGGATCTCATCCAGGAGGGCAACCTCGGCCTGATCAAGGCGGTGGAAAAATTCGATTATACCAAGGGCTTCAAATTCTCCACCTACGCCACCTGGTGGATCCGGCAGGCCATCACCCGTGCCATCGCCGACCAGGCGCGCACCATCCGTATCCCCGTGCACATGGTGGAGACCATCAACAAGGTGAAGAAGGTCTCGAGCCAGCTTCTGCACGAAAACGGCCACGAGCCCTCGGTGGAGGAGATCTCCGAGCGGCTGGATATGCCGGTGGATAAGGTGCGCGAGATCATGCGCGTGGCGCAGGAGCCGGTGTCGCTCGAAACGCCGATCGGCGAGGAGGAGGACAGCCATCTGGGCGATTTCATCCCCGATGACGATGCCCCCGCACCGGCGGACGCCGCCTCGCACACCCTGCTGCGTGAGCAGTTGGGCGAGGTGCTTTCCACCCTCACCCCGCGTGAGGCAAAGGTGCTGCAACTGCGCTTTGGTCTGGAGGACGGCCGTCCGCGCACACTGGAGGAAGTGGGCAAGGAATTCGACGTCACCCGTGAGCGCATCCGTCAGATCGAGGCGAAGGCGCTGCGCAAACTGCGCCATCCCAGCCGCAGCAAAAAACTGAAGGATTTCCTGGATTGAGGGAGACGTTATGCATATCAATCTGGAATCGGACTATGCGGTGCGCATCGTCTATCAGATGGTGAAACGGGGCGGCCGGGTCGATGCCCATACGGTGGCTCAAGCCAGCGGTGTGTCGCTGCGCTTTGCGCTGAAGATACTGGGCAAGCTCGTTGCGGCCGATGTGATCCGTTCATTCAAGGGGGCGCACGGCGGGTATGAACTGGCGCGTCCCGCCGCCGGGGTCACGCTGCGTCAGGTGATCGAAGCGGTGGAGGGGCCGTATCGCTTCAGCCGCTGCGTGGGCGAAGGCTACGACTGCACCCACGCGGATTGCCCTTTCCACGCCGTGTTTGATGACGTCACCCGCACGGTGGTGGAAAAACTCGACACCGTGACCTTCGATCAATTCTGAAAGGATTAACGAACATATCATGGCAGTTCTGTCGGCCCACCGTGTGGGCAAACTGTTCGGGGAACGGGTGCTGTTCTCCGGGCTGTCGTTTGAGATCAATGAACATGATAAAGTGGGGCTTGTGGGAGAAAACGGCTGCGGGAAGACCACCCTGTTCCGCATGCTCACGGGGGAATACTCCATAGACGAGGGGGACGTGGTCACCGCCAAAGGTACCCGTATCGGCTATCTCGAGCAGCACGCCTGCTCCGGCGAGGAGCGCACCCTATGGGACGAGGTGGAGAGCGTGTTCGCGCCCGTGATGGCGGTGGAGCGGGAACTCGCCGAGGTCACCGCGGCGCTTTCCGGCCCCCGTGCGGGGGATGAGACGCTGATCGAGCGCCAGCATCTGCTGCGCGAGCAGTTCGAGCGGATGGGCGGCCTTTACTACAAAAGCCGTGTCCGCTCCACACTGCTCGGCCTCGGATTCGAGGAACGGGCGTTTTCCCAGTCCATCCGGTCGCTTTCGGGCGGCCAGAAGTCCAAGGCCGCCATGGGGCGTCTGCTTTTGTCCGACGCCAATCTGCTGCTGCTGGACGAGCCCACCAATCACCTTGATATCCCCTCCGTGGAGTGGCTGGAGGAATTTTTGCGCAACTATCCCGGCACGGTGGTGGTCATTTCGCACGACCGCTATTTCCTTGACCGGGTCACCACCCGCACGTTGGAAATTTGCGGCGGGCATTTGTTTGCCACCAATGGCAATTACACCGCCCACCGCGCCGCCCGCGACAAGGACAAGGAGGTCATTGAAAAGCATTTCAAGACCCAGATGCGGGCGATCCATAAGTTGGAAGACAATATCACCCTTTTGCGCAGTTGGAACCGTGAAAAGAGCATCCGGGCGGCCGAAAGCCGTGAAAAACGGCTGGAACGTCTGCGCGCCGAGCTGGAGATCCCGGAAAGCGAGCGGGACAGCATCCGCTTCGATTTCACGGCCGAGCAGGTCAGCGGCAATGAGGTGCTCAATGCCGGCGAGCTGACCATGGGCTTCGGCAGCCGGCCGCTGTTCTCCAATGCCGAACTGCATCTGCGCCGGGGGGAGCGGGTGTTCCTCATCGGCCCCAACGGCTGCGGCAAGACGACGCTGCTGAAGATCTTGAACGGCACCCTCACGCCGTGGAGCGGTTATGTGCTGCCGGGCGCCAAGGTGCGTATCGGGTATTATGACCAGACGCAGGCCGGTCTGGACGATAGCAAGATGGTCATCGACGAGGTGTGGGACGCCTATCCGCGCCTGTCACAGACCGAGGTGCGCAACGCGCTGGCGGCCTTCCTCTTCCGCGGCGAGGACGTGTTTGCCGAGGTGGGCAAACTCAGCGGCGGCGAGCGGGCGCGCATCCTGCTGCTGAAACTCATGCTGGCGCGGGACAATTTCCTGTTGCTGGACGAGCCGACCAACCATCTGGATATCACCTCCTGCGAAGCGCTGGAGGAGGCGCTGGCGGGGTATGACGGCACCGTGTTCATCGTGTCGCACGACCGCTACTTCATCAATCGGTTGGCCACCCGCGTGGTGCGGCTGACGGCCGACGGATGTCGGTCATTTCCCGGGAATTACGACGACTATCTGGAACAGTTCAATGAGGAGACTGCCGCCGCCACGGTGGCACAGCCGCCCAAGGAAAACGCCTATAAAAAGCGCAAAGAGGCGGAATCGGCACAGCGCCGCCTGAAAGGGCGCCTGACCCGCACGGAGGAGGCAGTCGCCGCCGCCGAGGAACGGGTGTCCCGGCTGCAGCAGCAGTTGGACAGCGACGAGGTCGCGGCCGATTATGAGCGGCTGATGTCCGTCACCGCCGAGTGGGAGGAGGCCTCCCGCGAACTGGAGCGGCTGATGGAGGAATGGGAAGGCCTGCAGCTGGAATGGGAAAGCTGCACGGCCGGGGAAGAAAACTTTGACTGAAATTTTTGAAAAAACGGAGGTGAGCGGCGTTGGAAAAATGGGATCTGCTGGATGCGCAGGGGCGCTCCACGGGGCGCACCATCGTGCGCGGTGAACGTCTGCTCTCGGGACAGTATCATCTTGTCGTGCACATCTGGGTGGTGGACAGCAGCGGCCGTCTGCTCATTCAGAAGCGAGCGGCACATCTGCGGCTGATGCCGGGGGTGTGGGCCGCTACGGGCGGCTCGGCCGTGGCGGGGGAGGATTCCGCCACCGCGTCCCGCCGGGAACTGGGAGAGGAACTGGGCATCCATACCGCTCCCGGTGAATTGGCCTATATGGGGCGGCTGCGCCGCCGCAATTCCCATTGTGATCTGTGGCTGCTGCACACGGATGTCGCGGCCGAGACCCTGCATCTGCAGGAGGAAGAAGTGGACAGCGTGGCGTGGGTCACCTGGGACACCCTGATGGAGATGGTGCGTCAGCGCCGCTTCCACAACTACGGCAGGGTCTATTTCCGTTGGCTGCATCAGCACATCTACGGGGAGGCTAATGCGCATCATGTTGACTGAATACCTTTTAAGGCGCACCGCCCGGAAAACGGCCGGAGCCGATGAGGCGGCCGGCCGGTATGCCTACGGCAAGATGGCCGGTTGGGCGGGTGTGCTTGCCAACATATTCCTGTTTGCGGCCAAGCTGCTTGCCGGGTGGATCTCGGCCAGCGTGTCCATTATGGCCGATGCGTTCAATAACCTGTCCGACGCCGGTTCTTCGCTTGTTACGCTGGTAGGATTTCGCCTGTCGTCCGCGCCGCCGGACAAGGAGCATCCCTTCGGCCACGGGCGCATGGAGTACCTGTCGGCACTGGGGGTGGCCGCGCTGATCGTGGCCGCCGGTGTCGAACTGCTCGGCTCGGCGGTGGAAAAGATCCTCTCGCCCGAAAAGCCGCAGCTGCAATGGCTGCCGGTGGTCATTCTGGTGCTGGCCATCGCCGTGAAACTGTGGATGGCACTGTTTTACCGCCGTGTGGACGGGGTGATCCATTCGCAGACGCTCGCCGCCGCGGCGGCGGACAGCCGCAACGACATCCTCTGCACCGCCATCGTGCTGGTGTCCACCGTGTTCGGCGGCCTCACCGGCATCGCAGTGGACGGTTATGTCGGTGTGGCGGTGGCGCTGTTCGTGCTGTGGTCGGGCTTTTCCGTCATGCGGGAGACCGTGTCGCCTCTGCTGGGGCAGGCACCCGATCCCGAACTGGTGCAGGAGATCCGTGAAACGGTGCTGGCACACGAGGGCATCGTCGGCGTGCACGATATGATGGTGCATAATTACGGCCCAGGCCGGCTGATCCTCTCGCTTCATGCCGAGGTGCCCGCCGGTGAGGACATTCTGAAAAGTCACGACCGTATCGACCTGATCGAAAAAGAACTGATGGAAAAATTCCATGCCATCACCTGCATTCACATGGACCCGATCGAAGTCGACGACGAGCGGGTGACCCAATTGCGCACACTGACGCAGACGGTGGCGGAGGATGTGGATCCCGCTTTTTCGCTGCACGATTTCCGTGTGGTGTTCGGTGAAAGCCACACCAACCTGATCTTCGATCTGGTGGTGCCATTCGGTACGGCGGAACACGAAAATCTGGTGGCCGAGATCGAGCGCCGTCTGCAGGTGGTCGATCCCCGCCTGAACGTGGTGGCCACGGTGGAGCATGCGTACGAATGAATTATCTTGTATATAACGGGTTTTGGAATCCGCAGGGGGCGCCGGAGTCCGCCTCGCTGCTGTTGGCGGCCGCCGCACGCCGCGGCGTTTCGCTGACAGCCACCCCCAATCACGACTGGATCGTCTCCTATTGCGCCGACGGCGTGACGGTGACGGGGGAACAGGGGACAATCGGTGCCGGTGATACGGTGCTGTTTTGGGACAAGGATATCCGGCTGGCTCACGCCATGGAAACGGCCGGTGCCCGGGTGTGCAATTCCGCCCGGTCGATCGCGCTGTGCGACGATAAACTGAAGACGCACGATGTGCTGGCCCGTGCCGGCATCCCCATGCCGCTCACGCTGGCTGCCCCCATGACCTATCGGTCCATGCTGCCGCAGGGATGCACCGCACTTTGGCGACAGGCACAGGAGCGGCTGGGTTTTCCGCTGGTGGTGAAGGAATGCTTCGGCTCGCTGGGCGGGCAGGTCTATATGGCACACGACAGTGAGGAACTTGCCGCGCTCACCGCCGCCATGGGCAGCCGCGATTTCCTTTTGCAGAAATTCATCGCCGAGAGCCGCGGCAACGATAAACGGCTCTATGTGGTGGGCGGCCGTCTATCGGCCGCCATGCGCCGCCATTCCGATCACGATTTTCGCGCCAATATCGAAAACGGCGGCAGCGGCACGGCTTATCAGCCCACCGATGAAGAAACGAAGCTGGCGCTGCGCTGCTGTGCCCTGCTGGGCCTGGATTTCGGCGGCGTGGATATTCTGGACAGCGCCGCCGGCCCGCTGGTCTGCGAGGTCAATTCCAACGCCCACATGGCGGGGCTGACCGCCTGCACCGGCGTGGACGTGGCGGGCGCGATCATTGCACATGTGTTTTTACAGAAAGGGAATTCTTGAAATGACACACGGAGAACGGGCAGAACAACTGTTTTTGCAGGGATATAACTGTGCGCAGGCGGTGACCTGCGCCTTTGCACCGGAGTTGGGACTTCCGGTCGAGGTGGTCGCTCGCATGGTGTCGCCCTTCGGCGGCGGCATGGGGCGTCTGCGCGAGGTGTGCGGCGCTTTTTCCGGCGCGCTGGCCGTGCTGGGCATGCTCTACGGCTACAGTGAGCCCGGCGCCGCAGAGGCAAAGCACGCGCTCTATGTCGATGTGCAGGCGCTGGCCGCCGCTTTTCGGGAGCGTAACGGCTCACTGCACTGTTACGCGCTGCTCGGGCTGCCGCAGGGGGCATCCGACCCGAAACCGGAGTCGCGCACGCCGGATTATTACCGCCGTCGCCGCTGCGCGTCCTTTGTCCATGCGGCCGCCGATATCCTGGAGGAGTACTGTGCGGCGCACCCGCGGGAGTAATGTCAATTTTTCAAAGGGAATAACGTAAAGACTTTCAAGGAGAGTCTTTACGGCATTTGATATCATATAGGGGTAAAAGGAGGTATGCTTCATGAAAATGACATTTCGCTGGTATGGCGAAAGCGACCGTATCCCGCTTTCGTATATCCGGCAGATCCCCGGCATGAGCGGGGTGGTGTCAGCCGTCTACAACGTCCCTGCGGGCGAGGTTTGGCCGGTGGAGGAGATCCGTCGGCTGAAGACGCTGGCCAATGAGAGCGGTCTGGAATTTGAAGTGGTGGAAAGCGTTCCCGTGCACGAGGATATCAAGCGCGGCGCCCCCACGGCCGCCAGGTACATACAGAACTATGCCGAAACCATCCGCCGTCTCGGTGCCGAGGGCGTGAAGGTGGTGTGCTATAATTTCATGCCGGTGTTCGACTGGATGCGCAGCGACCTGGCACGCCGCCGTGCGGACGGCTCGCTGGTGCTGGCCTACGACGAGCCGGCGGTACAGGCGATGGATCCGCTGACGAGCGAGTTGTCCCTGCCCGGCTGGGACGAGAGCTACAGCCGCGAGGAATTGCGCGGATTGGTGGAGGAATACCGCTCCATTAGCGAGGAACAGCTGTGGCAGAATCTCGGCGCGTTCCTCGATGGGGTCATCCCCGCCTGCGAGGAGAGCGGCGTGCATCTGGCCATCCATCCGGACGATCCGCCATGGGGCATCTTCGGTCTGCCCCGCATCATCACGGGGGAGAAGAGCATCGAAAAGCTCTTTGCGCTCAATCCGTCGGAATATAACGGCCTCACCCTCTGCTTCGGCAGTCTGGGTGCCTCGCCGGAAAACGACCTCAAGTACATCATCGAGCGGTTTGACAACCGCCGCATCCCGTTCGTCCATGCGCGCAACGTGCAGTGGACGGGGGAGCGCTGCTTCGAGGAAGCCGGCCACCGCACAGCGGACGGCTCGCTGGATGTCTATGCCCTGCTGAAGGCCCTGCACGACAACGGCTTCGACGGGTATATCCGTCCGGACCACGGACGCATGATCTTCGGCGAGACCGGCTGCGGCGGGTACGGCCTGTATGACCGTGCGCTGGGCGCGGTATATCTGAACGGCCTGTGGGAGGCCATTGAAAGGGGAGAGTGACCATGAAATTCGGAGCGTGCATCGGTACCGATGCGGAAAAACTGGAAAAGCTGAAGGAATACGGCTATGATTATGCCGAATTTTCCTTGAACGGCATTGCCGACTGGCCGCAGGAGAAGGTGGACGCCATGCGTGCGGAAATGGCGCGTACCGGCATCTGGGGCGAAGCCTGCAACAGCTTCTTCGCGGGTGGCGAAGAGGGCTGGCTCACCGATGAAAAGGTGGATTTCGCGGCGGTGGAGGAATACATCCGCCGGGCGCTCTCCAAGGGCGCACAGCTGGGACTCAAGGTGGCCGTCATCGGCAGCGGCCGTGCCCGTATGGTGAAAAACGAAGCGGATCGCACCGCCTGCGAGGAGCGCTTTTTAAAGGTGCTGCGGCTGGCGGGGGATATCGGTGCTGCGTACGGCGTGCGCATCGTTATCGAGCCGCTGCAGCGCGGCGAGTGCAATCTTATCAATACCGTGGCGGACGGCGTGGATATGTGCCGCCGTGCAGGACATGAAAATGTGGCCGTGCTGGCGGACTTTTACCATGTGTTCATGAGCGGCGAGACGCTGGACGCCGTGCGGACAGCGGGGAAAATGCTCTGCCACACCCACCTTGCCCGCGCCAATGCCGACCGCGCCATGCCGCTTTCGGCAGAAGATCGTCCCGCGCTCATCGAGTGGGCGGCGGCACTGCGTGAGAACGGTTACGACGCCCGTATGAGCCTGGAGGGCAGTATGGGCGATTGGGACACTACCGCAAAAGAAATGCGCCCTGTTTTGGACGCGTATTTCGGTCAATAAGGAGGCAACCGACATGAAAGAGTTTACCAAAGAGATCGCCGCACCCGTGTGGCAGAAGATCACGCCGTCCGATCCCCGTTTTGACCGCGGGGAAACGATGGTGGCCGGCTATGTGCTGACCGACTACGTCAGCGCCGGTGAGGAGGACTGCACCCCCGCCATCCAGGCGCTGCTGGACCGTCTGGGCGAGTTGGGCGGCGGTGCGCTGTACATCCCGGCCGGTGAGTACGCCTGCCAAAGCGCCATCAAGGTGCCCTGCGGCGTCACCCTGTTCGGTGACTGGGAAAAGCCGGACGGCAAGCACCCCATCGCAGGCACGGTGCTGGTGTGGCGCGGTGCACCCGCGTCGGAGGAGAATACCGCACCCTTTGTGGCGTTGAGCCAGAGCAGCGCGGTGCGTGACCTCGCCGTGTGGTATCCCGATCAGTCGCCCGAGTCGCCGGTGGCCTATCCGCCGGCCATCCGTACCAGCTACTGGGCCACCGCCAAGGAACTGACCCTCATCAACCCCTGGATCGGCGTGGAGCAGATCCGGGGCGATTCCCCGAATATGCATAGCATCTACGGCACCCCCATCCACATGGGCATCAAGGACGAGGTCGTGTCGGATATCATGCGCATCGAATCGGTGCATTTCTCGCCGGACTTCTGGCTCAATTCCGGCCGCTTCACCGGCAGTGAACAGGCGCTTCGCCGCTATCTGCGCACCGAAGCCGTCGGCGTGCTGCTGCAGCGCATCGACTGGTCGTATTTCACCGACTCGATCGTCGACGGGTACTATAAGGGCATGTCCTGCCACAGCGGCGCCTGCTACGGCCAGTGCCACAACCTGCTCTTCACCGACTGCCATTACGCCGTCTATGCGACGCTGACCCACGGCAACGGCGAACTGATGAACCGCGTGGTCATCCGCGACTGCGATTACGGCCTTTACATACCCGAGGACTGCACCTGGTGTGCCTTCATGTTCAGCGATTCCGAGATCGACGTGAAGGAGCAGGCCATCAGCCTCAACAACCGCTGCAAGATCATGATGGTCGACTCCCGCGTGACGGGCGGCACCGTCTATTCCAACAACGGTATGCTCATCCTGATGAACAACACCTTTGATATCCCGGATGCGGTCAAGGTCGATCTCACCGATATCGCCGCGGTGATCCTGGCCGGCAACGACGGCATTGACGAAAAGCACATCCGCTGCACCGATAAGGCGGAGTACAAATTCAATCCCGACAAGGTGCCCAACGACGCCACCGTGCGGATGAACGCGAAGATGACGGCCGCCGCCTGCAAGCTCGTCAAGCAGCCGGCAAACACCGCTTTCGTCTCGGCCGACGTGCTCGCCGAAAAGCTCGGCCTGCCGCTGGATGCCTCCGGCGAGACCGACACCGCCGCCGCGCTGAACGCCTGCCTCGCCGAACTGGCGGGCAAGGGCGGCATCCTGTATCTGCCGGCCGGTATCTATCGGCTGGAGGACACCGTGCACATCCCCGCGGGGGTGGAGCTCTGCGGTGCGGAGGACTTCGCACAGATGCCGATGAACAACGGCACCCGTCTGCACGTGGCGCACTTCGGCCACGGTATCGAGATGAACGAGCGCAGCGGCCTCAAGGGCGTCACCTTCTGCTATCCCGAGCAGACCCGCTCCAATCTGGAGTCCACCGGCGTGTTCAAGGAGTATGACTTCGCCGTCTGGGCCAAAGACGCGGCCGACCTCTATATCGTGAACGTGGCTACCCACAACACCTTCAACGGCATCTGGCTCGAGCATTGCGACCGCCACTATGTGGACGGCTACGCCGGTCTGTGCCTCAACCGCTGCATCGTGGCCAAGGACTGCACCGACGGTATCATCCGCGACGCGCAGTTCAACTGGCAGTCCGTCATGCGCGGGCACGGCTTCCCGGACGAGATGGTCTACGGCAAGGCGGCCAAATACGTCTATGAGCACACGCAGCACAAATCGAAGCTGTTCACCATCGACAATGTCACCGACGAGATGATCTTCGGCTGCTTCACCTACGGCGGCTCGGTCGCTCTGGCGGTGTACGGCGATGATACGACCGCCACCACCGTGGGTCTCGCGGGTGACTATGTCACCAAGTGCGTGGACGCCGTCGGCGGCCGTCAGATCGACATGATCAATACGCAGATGACCCCCTTCGTCTATTGCAGTTACACCTTCACGCGGGTGGACGAGGTCTACGGTTACTATCTGCGCGACACCTTTAAGGGTGTCATCAATGTGTCGGGCATCGAATCGTGGACGGTGCCGGAGATCGTCTTCGTGGTCGAGGGCGGTACGCTGAAGGTCAGCAACATCAACTCCGGCAATGCCGCGTATCTGCATGATACCTACATCGAGCATCCCATCCTCTCCCGCGTGGAAAAGGACGGCCGGCTCTACATCACCGGCTTCCTGCAGTACAGCCCGCTGCTGGGGGCAACGGATGACTCGGTGGTCAACTGTGCGTTCTGCGGCTCGAAAGACCTGTGGAACGCCGAAAACACACTGGATGCAAGGGAGTGAGCGATATGGGACGATTTGACGGTAAAAACATTGTGATCACCGGCGCGGGCGGCGTGCTCTGCTCCGGCTTTGCCCGCCACCTCGCCGCCGAGGGTGCGGCCGTGGCGGTGCTCGATCTGCGCGAGGAGGCCGCCGAAGCGGTGGCGTCCGATATCCGAGCCAACGGCGGCCGTGCCATCGCGGTGGCGTGTAACTGCCTGGAGGAAGCCAGCCTGATGGCGGCACGCGACAAGGTGCTGGCCGAGTTGGGCGTGCCGGATGTGCTCATCAACGGTGCCGGCGGCAATAACCCGCGGGGCACCACCAACGATGAGCAGTTCGATCCCGAGGGGGTCAAGACCTTCTTCGATCTGGACGCCTCCGGTGTGCAGTTCGTGATGGATCTCAACCTGATGGGCTCGCTGCTGCCCACCAAGGTGTTTGCGCGGGATATGCTCGGTCACCCCTCGGCGGTGCTGAACATCTCCCCCATGAATGCGTTCCGCCCCCTCACCAAGATCCCGGCCTACAGTGCGGCGAAGGCGGCGGTGTCCAACTTCACCCAGTGGCTGGCGGTCTATTTTGCCAAGTCCGGCATCCGCGTCAATGCCATTGCGCCCGGCTTCTTTGTCACGGCGCAGAATCAGGCGCTGCTGTTCAATCCCGACGGCACGCCCACGCCCCGCACGGGCAAGATCCTGGCCAACACGCCCATGGGGCGCTTCGGCGAGCCGGAGGAACTGTGGGGCACGGTGGACTGGCTGCTGGATGATGCGGCATCCGGGTTCATCACAGGTATCGTAGTGCCGGTCGACGGCGGTTTTTCCGCCTATTCCGGCGTGTGATATAAAAAGGAGTGTGCGTTATGAGTAAAATGGTCGAACTTCTCAAAGAGGCCGGTCTCGTAGCCGTTGTCCGTGCCGAAAGCGCGGATAAGGCGCTGAAGATCGCCGAGGCGCTGGTCGCCGGCAATGTGACCGCGCTGGAGATCACCTACACCGTTCCCGGTGCGGGGGAGGTCATCAAGCAGCTCGCTGCCCGCTATGCCGGCACCAACGTGCTGGTGGGCGCCGGCACGGTGCTCAATGCCGCGCAGGCCAACGAGGCCATCGACAACGGCGCCGGTTTTGTGGTGTCGCCCTGCCTTGTGCGCGAGGTCATGGAGGTCTGCAATGCCCGCGGCGTGCCCGGCCTGCCCGGTGCCATGACTATCCGCGAGGTGGTGGACTGTCTGGAATGCGGCGCAGAGGTGGTCAAGATCTTCCCGGCCGACCTGTTTGGCCCCGCCATCATCAAGGATATCCACGGCCCGCTGCCGCAGGTTCAGCTGATGCCCACCGGCGGTGTCACGGCGGACAATGTGGGTGACTGGGTCCGCGCGGGCGTGGTGTGCGTCGGCGTGGGCGGCAAGCTTACCGCCGGTGCCAAGACCGGCGATTTCGCCGCCGTGACCGCTGCGGCGAAGTTGTTCTCTGACAATGTGAAAAAAGCACGGGAGGAAATGGCAAAATGAAAAAGACAGTCTGTTTTGGTGAGATCATGCTGCGTCTGAGCCCGGAGGGCTACCACCGCTTTGTGCAGGCGGAGCGTTTCGACGCCATCTACGGCGGCGGCGAGGCCAATGTGGCCGTGTCGCTTTCCAATTTCGACACGCCCGCCGCGTTCGTCACCCGTGTGCCGGATAACGCGATCGGTCAGGCTGCGGTGAACAGCCTGCGCCGGTATGGCGTGGATGTGTCCGGCATCGCCCGCGGCGGCGAGCGTCTGGGCATCTACTACATGGAGAAGGGCGCCTCCCAGCGTCCCTCCAAGGTCATCTATGACCGCAAGTATTCCGCCATCTCCACCGCTACCCCGGCCGATTTTGACTGGGATGCCCTCTTTGCCGATGCGGACTGGTTTCACGTCACCGGCATCACGCCCGCCCTGTCGGAGCAGACTGCCGCGATCACGCTGCAGGCCGCCAAAGCCGCCAAGGCGCACGGCCTCACCGTCAGCTGCGATTTGAACTTCCGCAAGAATCTGTGGACGCGTGAGCAGGCCGGCAAGACGATGGGCGAACTGATGCAGTATGTGGATGTGGCCATCGCCAACGAAGAGGACGCCGACTGCGTGTTCGGCATCCGCGCCGCGGGCAGCGATGTCACCGGCGGCAAACTCGACCGTGAGGGCTACAAGGACGTGGCCCGCCAGCTGGCCGAGCGTTTCGGCTGCCGCGCGGTGGCCATCACCCTGCGTCAGAGCATCACCGCTTCGGACAACCGCTGGGGCGCCATGCTCTATGACGGCAAGGAGTTCTGCTTCTCCAAGGAGTATCCTGTCCACATCGTGGATCGCGTCGGCGGCGGCGACAGCTTCGGCGCCGGCCTCATCTACGCGATGAAGAGCGGCTACTCCACGCAGGATACGGTGGAATTCGCCACCGCGGCCTCCTGCCTCAAGCACACCATCGAGGGCGACGTCAACTATGTGACGGTGTCCGAGGTGAAGGCACTTGCCGGCGGCGACGGCTCCGGCCGCGTGCAGCGCTGAGCTGCTTTTCGACCCGTGTGCCCGAAAGGACACACGGGTCATTTTTTTGTCCGCACGGCGGTTTTGCGGAAAAATGCTTGACAATTCCCCTGAAATTGACTATACTTGATACTTGTATAATTTTAATTAAATGAGGTGTGCGTTATGGCCAAAGATGGCAAGGAGATTTTTGTAACCAAAGAAGGTCTTGCGAATCTGGAACAGGAACTGGAAGAACTGAAATCCGTCAAACGTGCGGAGATCAACGCCCGACTAAAAGAGGCGCGTTCGTTCGGTGACCTTTCCGAAAACAGCGAATATGATGAGGCCAAGAACGAGCAGGCCATCAACGAAGCACGCATTGCCGAACTGGAGCAGCAGCTCAAAAACGTCCGCGTGCTGGACGAGAGCCAGCTTTCCGGCGAATCGGTCCATGTGGGTCTGGAGGTCACCATTCAGAATGTGGCCGATAACGAGACCGATACCTATCGCATCGTCGGTCTGACCGAAGCCGATCCGCTCTCCGGCAAGATCTCGGATGAATCCCCTGTGGGGAAGGCTCTGCTCGGCCACGCGGTGGGCGAGGTGGTGGAGGTCGCGCTTCCCACCGGTAAGATCGTCAACTACCGCCTCCTCGAGATCAAGAAGTAATCGCACGAAAGGACGTTTTTTCTATGAGCGAAATCCCGCAGACTCCCGAAACGGAGCTCAACGAGCAGCAGTTGTCGGAACTGCTGCAGGTGCGCCGCGATAAACTGACGGCACTGCAGCAAGCCGGTCAGGATCCGTTCACCATCACCAAATATGACGTGACCCACCACAGCGACGAGATCAAAGACGGTTTCGATCAGCTGGAGGGACAGGAGGTCTCGGTGGCCGGCCGCATGATGTCCAAGCGCATCATGGGCAAGGCGTCGTTCTGCCATGTGCAGGACCTCAAGGGCACCATTCAGGTCTATGTGGCCCGTGACTGCATCGGGGAAGAGCCCTATGCCGGCTTCAAAAAGATGGACGTGGGCGACATCATCGGTGTGCGCGGCACGGTGTTCAAGACCAAAACGGGGGAGACCTCGATCCACGCCGTGACGGTGACGCTGCTCTCCAAGAGCCTGCGCCCGCTGCCCGAAAAGTTCCACGGTCTCACCAATACCGACCAGCGCTACCGTCAGCGGTATGTCGATCTGATCACCAACGCCGAGTCGAAAGAGACCTTCATCAAGCGTTCGCAGATCCTGCGCAGCATCCGCCGTTTTCTGGACGATCAGGGCTTCATGGAAGTGGAGACCCCCATGCTCGTCTCCAACGCCGGCGGTGCCGCCGCACGCCCGTTCGAAACGCATTACAATGCGCTGGACGAGGAGTTCAAACTGCGCATTTCGCTGGAACTGTATCTCAAGCGCCTTATCGTCGGCGGGCTCGAGCGGGTCTATGAGATCGGCCGTGTCTTCCGCAACGAGGGGCTGGATACCCGTCATAACCCCGAATTTACCCTGATGGAACTCTATCAGGCGTATACCGACTATCACGGCATGATGGATCTGACCGAAAATCTCTTCCGCCATGTGGCCCAAGAGGTGCTCGGTACTACCACCATCGTCTATAACGGGGTGGAGATGGATCTCGGCCGTCCGTTCGAGCGGATCACCATGGTGGATGCGGTGAAGAAGTATTCCGGCGTCGATTTTGGCGAGATCCGCACGCTCGAGGAAGCGCGCGCGGTGGCCAAAGAGCACCATGTGGCGTTCGAAGAGCGGCACAAGCGCGGTGATATCCTCAACCTCTTCTTTGAAGAGTTCGTGGAGGAGCACCTCATCCAGCCCACCTTCGTGATGGATCATCCGGTCGAGATCTCGCCGCTGACCAAGCGCAAGCCCACCGACCCCGATTATGTGGAGCGGTTTGAGTTCTTCATGAACGGTTGGGAGATGTGCAATGCCTATTCCGAGCTGAACGACCCGATCGACCAGCGTGCCCGCTTTGCGGCGCAGGATGCCCTTGCCGCCGCCGGCGACGAGGAGGCCAACCATACCGATGAGGATTTCCTCAACGCACTGGAGATCGGTATGCCCCCCACAGGCGGCATCGGCTACGGCATCGACCGTATGTGCATGCTCTTCACCGATTCCGCCGCCATCCGCGACGTGCTGCTGTTCCCGACGATGAAGTCCCTCGACTGAAAAACCCAGTAAAATCAAGGGTTTTCGCCTACTCAAATCCGAGTTGACAACAAACTGACAACAATTTCTCATACGAATATGAAGAATTGTAACGCAGAATGAATAGTTGGCAGGAAAAAACACAATACAGTGCTTGCTGTAAAGAGAACACTTTTTGAATGATATTCAAAAGGTGTTCTCTTCTTTGTTAGGTCTGCTTTTGTCATGACAAAAAAACAAAACCGAAAGGAATTGAGCGTATGATTAACGAAAAGACAAAAGCATATTATGATTTAAAAAAGCGCAACGATGTGAGAGAAAGTGCGAAAAGAATCCGCAGACAGTTCTTACGTTACAAAGATGCAGAAATCATCTATAGTATGCAACACAAAAAAATATTGGAACTTGCAGGAGAAGCGGGTGCGATTTACCGTATGGAAGGTACTGTATTGATAAACCGAGATATTTTTGAAGAATATCTTGAAAAATTCCATGAGCCAAGCACCTTGAGCTCCGAGGAGGATTCGGTATGAGTGGGAACCTTTGGATGTTTTCCGATATGCTGGACGATGAAGACATCGAAATGTTGAAACGGGATTTCATTACGTATTATCAAGGCGCCGATTATTACGGTCTCGGTTTAAAAGTGTTCACTCGTATGGCACATGAATCGGGAGCAGTCTATAAAATCGGCAAAAAAGTATTGATACGACGGTCCGTTTTTGATGAGTATCTAAGAAAAATATATGAAAAAGATTTATCCTCAAAAACCGATGAAACAGGGCCGGAGCACAATATGAGGCAAGGTGCGTTGCTCATCAATGAAGAAAGCGGTCAAATTGACATTCGGTTTGGTCTATCGGATTATTATGGAAGCCTTCACTGTGGTGACTGTCTGGATGTTCTGATTGATGGCGAATGGATTAAGACCAAAATTGAAATGAGCGATGGTTGGAAGCTTTCGGGGATTCAAACTGATCGGCTTTCGGGATTAGTTGTCAGAATATAAATAGTAAATGAAATTTGAGGCGACTTCTGTCTTTAGAAGTCGCCTCGCTTTATATAAAGGAGGATTACAAATGAGAGAAGGCATACTGGTTTATGATCATGAGACAAATCAAATGGATGTTCGGTTTGACTTACTTGATTACTACGGTGGTTTACACTGTGGCGAAAAACTCGAAGTAAAAATCGGAGACGAGTGGATTCCGACCACACTACAACTCGGAGCTTTCTGGTATCTGAAAGGCGTTTTTATCGCAAACTTGAATGGACTGCACGTAAGAATTAAGGATTAGCAAACTACGACGTCGATCGTTTTTAATTTGTAAGAAAGGAGTTCTTCCTTATGAAATGCTTAATGAAATATCAGTGGGTTAAACTACCCCGTAATCACCTACCTGAAGGCAAAGGCATAATGGGTGCATGGGCGAAGTTGGCGTCCCGTGCTGCGTTTCGTAAGGGACAAGCCCCCTATTGCGGCTATATTAACGCTGTAAGACCGGGAATGTGGTCAGGTGGTGTTGTAGGGCTAAAGAGTATTCTCAGGCTTAAAAGCCGCACACAGAGCCTTGAAACGCTGAAAAAACTGTCTGAGCTTGGATTTGTTAGTTATAAGTTCAACAGCAAGACAAAGAAGCTCAATTATGAAATTAAGGATTGGGTTATAAACTGTTCCGGAGCCGAATGCATAGGCGGAACGGTATATGCTACCGAGGGGTACGGTTTTCTTTGCCTCCCCCGTGGTATCACAGACAGACTGGTTCAACAGAATTATACATTTGAAGAAGCAGACGCATGGCTTGACCTTTGGTGCCACACGGTATCCGAAGACGAAGGCAATGCATTTTCTTTTTTAGCACCGACCATTCAGTTTGGCAGATTCGGTGCAGTTATGACTTTGGAAAATCTGGGCCGCCGTTGGAACTGGGAAAAGACGAAGGTATGGCGATTCTTTCAAAAGTATGGGGATGCTTTTGCATTACACCGTCTTCCCGGCTCCTACGGTTGTCTCATTTTTAATATGCTGTATCCGACTGATGCAGAGGTTTCAATGCCGAGTTCTGAGAAAAT
>JAZRVU010000052.1:0-5291 GCA_045599305.1 Acutalibacteraceae bacterium
TGAAAATGAAAACCAAAAAGTGTCCCGTGCCAACGGCACGGGGCACTTTTTTATCCTTTCACGGCACCGCCGGTCACGCCCTCGACATAGAATTTCTGCATGCGCAAAAAGAGCAGGGTGATCGGGATGGCGACCAGCACCGAGCCGGCGCAGAACTGGGTGAAATAGCGGTAGATGTTCTCTTTGGTGATCATCTGATACAACCCCAGCGCCAGCGTGTAGTTCTGGTAATTGTCTTTCATGATGACACTGACGAAGATGAAGTCCGTCCACGGCGTCATGAAAGCGGTGAGCGCCGTGTAGGCCAGAATGGGGGTGGAGGTGGGCAGCGTGATGCGAAAGAATATCTGATTGCGGGTAGCGCCGTCCAGCGTGGCCGCCTCGTCCAGCGAGCGGGGGATGGTGTCAAAAAAGCCCTTGGCCACGAAATAGCCCATGCACGCGCCGGCGGAATAGACCAGCACCAGTGCCGCCAGCGACTGCGCCAGCCCGATCGCCTTGAGCAGGTGATAGACGGCGATCATCGTCATGAAGCCGGGGAACATCCCCAGTATCAGCCCCACATTCATGAAACGCCGCCGCGAGGGGAAGCGCAGGCGGCTGAAGGTGTAACTGACCGCCAGCACCAGAAAGGTGCTGATGACGCAGGTGCACACCGAAACGAGCAGCGTGTTGGCATACCACCGCGGGTAGTTGAAGAGTCCCGTCTCGGTGAACAGGCGGCGGTAGTTGTCAAACGAAAGGGACTTGGGCAGCAGATAGGGGAGATAGGCACCCGGCTCTTTGCGAAAGGAGAGCAGGACGAGGTAGGCGATGGGCAGTACCCACAGGATGCCCAGCACGGCCAGCAACAGATAGATCACGCCGTTTGCCAGCCGTCTCCGGGCACGGTAACCGGTCATCATTGGAACTGTTCCTCCTTTTTCACCGATGCGGACGAGTTATACACCAGCAGCGACAGTCCCGCCGACACGATGAACACGATGATGCCGATGGTGGAGGCCAGGTTGTAGTTTTGCTGGTTGACGGTCTGCTTGTAAAGCCAGGTGACCAGCAGATCGGTCTTGCCCGCCTGATAATAGTCGAGCGAGAGCGGGCCGCCGCCGGTAAGCAGAAAAATCACATTGAAGTTGTTGAAGTTGCCCACGAACTGGGTGATGAGATAGGGCGTGGTCACGAACAGCATATAGGGCAGCGTGATGCTGAAAAAGGTGCGCGTCGGCCCCGCACCGTCGATGCGGGCACTTTCGTACATATCCTCCGGAATGTTCATCAGGATGCCGCTGGTGATGAGCATGGTGTAGGGGATACCGATCCATATATTCACCACGATCACCGTGATGCGTGCCAGCGTGCCGTTGGTCAGAAAACCGATCGGCGCGGCGATCAGTCCCAGCTCCCGCAGCAGTACGTTGATCGCTCCGCCCGTGCCCTCGCTCGAGAGCAGCTGCGACATCAGCAGCAGGGTGACGAATTGCGGCACGGCGATGGGGATGACGAACAGGGTGCGCCACAACCCCTTGGCGCGGATGCCTTTTTTATTGATCATCAGCGCCACCACCATGCCCAGCAGATAGTTCAGAAAGGTGGCGAAGATCGCCCAGATCACCGTCCACCCGAACAGGTGAAAGAAGGTGGTGGAGCGCTGCCCGGTGCCGCTGAACAGGTCGCGGAAATTCTGCAATCCCACCCAGGTGAACAGATTGCCGGGCGGCTGATGGGATTTGTCGAAATTGGTGAGGGCGATGAGCACCATGAACACGAGCGGCAGTACCGTGAACACGAATACCAGCAGGGTGGGCAGGGCAAGCAGGGTGAGGTGATACCGCTCATCCGCCAGCGAGCGCAGATCGTGGCGGAAATCGGTGAGCGGCAGCCCCGCCTCCTGCCGCCGCTGTGCCTGCCATGCGGTGCGCAGATTGCCGAGATACAGCCGTAAAAAGAGCAGGGCAGCCACCACCGTCACGACACCGAACAGCAAGATCTCCATGGAATTATCGCCCGCCACCACACGATAGATGCCTGCCTCTTCATCAAAGACGCGCATTTGTGTCTGCGTGCCGAGGGTGGGCAGTTTGGCCACATATCCCCAGCCGAAGCCGAAGAAACAGAGCCAAAAGGCGATCTGCGCGGCAAGATACAGCAGGCCGCGGCCGATCTGCCCGCGCAGCAGGCAGCCGGCGCCCATCACGAGGAAAGACAGACGGGTGCGCGCGTCACCGCGGCGCGCCGCCATGGCCGCGCTGTGCCAAAGTCCGTCCTCGCGCGGACTGTGCGGCCTTGTTTTTCGGCTCATGTCTCCCTCCCGTCAGGCGGTGATCTGTGCGACCATCGTGTCCAGCAGAGTTTGGATGCTCTTCGAGTAGTCGCGGCGCTCCATGGCCGTGCCGAACGCCTCCATCGGGTCCCAACTGGTGCTGTGCACATCGCGCTGGGACACGCCGAAAAGATTCTGCTCCGCCAGCGCGGAAAGCGCCACATTGCCTTTTACGGCGTCACTTTCGGCGGCTTTCAGGTTGGAGGGACCCATCGCACGGGTCTCAAAGCGCTTGATCTGGTTTTCCTCGTTGGTGAGGAATTCTGCCAGATCCATCGCCTCCACGGGGAATTTGGTGGCGGAGTTGACCCCGAGCATCTTGTACCCGGCAAAACTGGCCATCTGCGTCTGCACGCCGCCGCAGGTGAAGGTGGGGAGCTTGGTCGCGGCATAGCCGCTGCCCAGTTTCTGCGCGATGGCTTCGGCGTTCCATGTGCCGGAGACACCTGCGCAGATAGTGTCGCCCATGCCGCCGGTCAGCACGGCGTCGTTGCCGGTAACGAAAGCGGGATCGGCGCAGAACGCCTTGATCGCCTCGCCCGCCTGCACACCCTTTTCGGTGTTGAAATCGCAGGTCTGGCGTCCCTTGTCATCTGTGCCGATCTCACACCCGGCACCCAGGAAAAAGGAGACGATATACCACCCGTTGGATACGTCCATATATACCTTTTTACCGGCGTCGTTGGCCGCCTTGAGCAGACCGTCCAGTGTCTGCACGTCGGCGTTGGTGAGCACGCGGCTGTCATAATAGAGAAAATAGCCGTTGTCGGCCGTCATGGGGTAGGCGTAGAGCTTGTCGTCGACCGACGCCGCTTCCACCGAGCCCTCGCTGTTTCGCTGCACCAGGTCGGTCTTGTTGCGGGTGACCTCGTAAAGCGCTCCCGCCTTGTGCAGGTCGTTGAGCTGGTCGTCGGGAAAAGCGAATACGTCTGCCGCGGCGGCCGGGTCTTCCAGCACGCGGGTCTTGGCGTCATCTTCGCCCACCACACCCAGCGTGATCTGATAGGTTTTGCCGTCATCGGCGTGGGCTTTCTTGAAGGCGTCGATCATGCCGTTCAGCATGGCTTGATCCTCGCTCGAGCCCCACACCTTCAGGGTGACTGTGTCTTTATCGGTTTTGCCGGTGCCTTTGCAGCCGGTAAGCCCTGCCGCGAGGCAGACGCTCAGCAGCAGTGCCAGCAGACGAATGGGATATTTCATAAAAAACCGCTCCTTTTTTCAGTAAGTTCGACAATAGTCTTTGCGCATTTCTTGCGTATATGCGCAAAAAGAAATTTTGGCGAAAGAACAGAAAAAAAGAACACGCAGTAAACGTGTTACTGCGTGCGGTGGCGTTATTTGTGATATTTGCCGCCGGCGGCGATCTGCCCGGCGCGGTAGAGCTGTTCGAGCAGCATGACCCGTGCCAGTTGATGGGGGAAGGTCATGGGCGACATGGAAAGGCGAAAGCGGGCGGCTTGCTTCACTTTGTCCGCAAGTCCCCATGAGCCGCCGATGATGAACACCGTGTGTCCCGTGCCGTTCACCGCCAGCCGTTCCAGCTCGTCCGAAAGCGCGGGGGAGGAGAGTTCGCGGCCCTCGATACACATGGCGAACACCGCGGCACCCGCGGGGATCTTCGCCAGCAGACGGTCGCCTTCCGCTTCGAGCGTGTGGCTGATCTGCGCCGGGGAGGGCGCGTCCGGCAGGCGTTCTTCCTCCACCTCCACGATCTCGAGCCGACAAAAGGCGGCCAGCCGCTTTTGATATTCCGCTGCGGCTTGACGCAGCCACGGCTCCTTTAGTTTGCCCACACACAAAACGGTGATGGCTTTCATGCGCGTTTGGCTCCTTTCAGAATCGCAGCAGTCCCGCCGTATCGACAGGCGCCGCCACCCGCAGGATAAAATCCGCCCCCTCCAGCAGTCCCATCCCGGCCAGTGCCGTGCGGGCGGTGCGATAGGCCAGTTCCGGGCGGTTGTTTTCGCGGCTCAGATGCGCCAGCATGAAGCGGGCGGTGCCGCTTTGCGCCAGACGGTAGAGTTCGGCGGCACAGGCGGCGTTGGAAAGGTGACCGTAGGGGGAGAGGATGCGCTGCTTTAACGGGTAGGGATAGGGGCCGGCCTCCAGCATGGCGATATCGTGGTTGGACTCGATCTGTATGAGTTCGCACCCCGTGATGGCGCGGCGCACCTCATCGCTCATGTGGCCGATATCGGTGGCGATGGCCACCCGCTGTCCGTCCGCCGTATGTATACGGTAGCCGCAGCTCTGGCGGCTGTCATGCGGGGTGGTAAAGGCGGTGATGAGACAACCACCCTCCTCCACGGCGCTTTGGCCGGGGATCAGCGTGCGGCAGTCGGTGACGGCGTCCACCCGGCCCGTATCGCAAAGGGCGCTCATGGTGCCTTCGGTGGCGTAGACCCGCATACCGTATCGCTTTGCCAGCACCCGCAGACCGTTCACATGATCGGTGTGTTCGTGGGTAACGAACACGGCGGTGATACGGTGCGGGTCGATCCCGCGCTCGTTCAGCGCCGTTTCCAGCCGTTTAGCACTAACGCCGGCATCGATCAGGATACCGGCGTCTGCGTTTCCGACATATGTGCAATTTCCTTCACTTCCGCTGAACAGAGGACAATATCTGGCCATGGTAACGGATATCCTTTCAAAGAGCGGCGCGAACGGCCGGATCGGGCACTTCCACCTCGCGGATATCCGCGCCCAGCGCCCGCAGTTTTTCCACCGGCGTTTCGTAGCCGCGCTCAATGTGGTGGATATCTTCCACCTCGGTGACACCGCGCGCACACAGGCCGGCGATCAGCATGGCGGCACCAGCACGCAGGTCGACCGCCTTGACGGGGGCGGCGTTCAGGTGATCCACCCCGCAGAAGACCGCGATCTTACCGTCCACCTGCACGTCCGCGCCCATGCGGCGCAGTTCGTCGATATAGCGGAAGCGGTTATCGTAGACGTCTTCGTTCAGAATGCTCGT
>JAZRVU010000053.1:0-42671 GCA_045599305.1 Acutalibacteraceae bacterium
CGCTTTCGATCACCCACAGAGCAAAGGGCTCGCCCACATCGACCAGTTCATCGGTGTAGCCCAGTTTTTCACAGATGGCATCCGCCTCGCCGCGGGGATAACCGGTCACGATACGGTCGACCAACGTGCTGCAGAACACGCAGGCGTCTTTGACCCATGCGATAAACGCGGCCGGAAGCTGCCAGATACCGGCAAGCGCCAGCACGCACTCCTTTAGTTTGCCGCCGTTGTTTTCGATCAGCTCGACCGGCAGCATGATGAGCCCTTTGTCTGCCGCGCCGCCGAAGGCTTCATACCGCGTGTACAGGAACTTGGTCAGCTTGCCGGGATAGGAGGAGGGGAGACCGTCAAAATGGTCATTCTCATCCAGCACGATGCCGGCCTCGGTGGTGTTGGAAACCACAAAGCGCACAGAGGGCAGTTTGGCCAGCGCCATGAACTCGTCATAATCGTTTTCACTGTCCAACGCTTTGGCCACGGAAGTGATGATGCGGCTGTCTTCCACCACATGGCCGTCCTCTTTGCCGCGCAGCACCACGGTATAGAGGTTTTGCTGTTTTTCAAAGCGGGCCAGATCACCGAAACTGATGGGCTTTACAATGGCAATATTGCCGTCAAACACGCCGCGCTCGTTGGCGATGTCGATCATATAGTCCACAAAGGCGCGCAGAAAGTTGCCCTCGCCGAACTGTACGACTTTGATCTCCCGTTCTTTTTTGACCGGTGCCGCGTCGAAAATGGTTTTTTGCATATGTGTTCGCATCCTTTCAGATTTTGTTTACGTGATGATATTCCCTGAACTGATTGGGGGACATATTGATGATCCGCCTGAACGCGGTGGAAAAATAGTTGCTGTCGTTAAAGCCGCACATACCGGCGATATCGGTGACGGAGTATTTGGTTTCCGCCAGCAGTTTCTGGGCACGGCTGATGCGGATGAGCAGCAGATATTTGTGGTAATTCAGTCCGGTGGTGGATTTGAATTTGCGGGAAAAATAACTGGCGTTCAGCCCCACATGCTCGGCAATATCCTCCAATGAAAGCCGTTCTTCGATGTTGGCGGAAATATAGGTGAGGGCTTTTTGGATAGTGGGGTCAGCGGAACTGACCGACGTCGCCGTCGGGTGGGGAAGCCGCAAAAGCTCGGTGAGCAGGATCTCCAACAGCCGTTTCAGATTCTCTTTGGAGAATTCATCCTTCATCTCCCATTCCCGCAAAAGATCGCGGAAAATGCGGTGTATGTGATCCACACCGGACGTAGGGATGGAATAATAAAAATGTTCAAACACCCGTAGGAGTTCCCGGCTGCTCTCTTCGGGCAGGGCGCGCTTATCAAAACTGACAAGCAGCCGCGTAACAGCGGATTCGCAGGAACTGCGGTGGGGGACACCCGGCGGGATGAGCATGATATCGTGCGTGGAGATGGCATAGAGTTTATCATCCACGATATAGTTCGTGCGGCCTTCCACCAGAAAATATATCTCATAGTGATCATGGATATGGGAAGAGGGCATGTGAAAATCGGCCGGATTATGCGTCATCTGCACATAGATGAACTGCTGATCCTGCTTTTGAAAAAAATTGGCATCGTTTACGGTGCTGATCTTGTTCATGTGCCCACCTCCTTGCGATCATCATTATCATATCATAGGAATTTCAGTTGTGCAAGAAAAATCGCTCAAAAAAGTAAAAAAAGCAAAGTTTTATCAATATATGTAAAAATATTCAAGGAGTATCTTAAAAATATTTGCTACGATATAGTCGGAAGAATATGTCCCAGATCAAAAGGAGGCCATACGGTCATGTTTGATGAAAACTTTATGCTGAAAACCGAAACGGCGCGCCATCTGTTTTTTGATTATGCCAAGGCGCTGCCGATCATCGACTATCACTGCCACCTGTCTCCGCAGGAATTGTATGAAAACAAGCCGTTTGCCAATATCGGTGAGATGTGGCTGAAGGGCGATCACTACAAATGGCGCATCATGCGCAATAACGGTGTGGACGAGCGCTACATCACAGGTGACGCCGATTATTATGAGAAGTTTTTGAAATTCATGGAGTGCCTGCAGTACGCTGCCGGTAACCCCATGTATCATTGGTGTAAGCTGGAACTGAAACGCTATTTCGACGTGGATGATGAACTGACTGCCGCCAACGCCAAGCGTATTTGGGATAAATGCTCCGAGAAGACCTATACGCCGCAGCAGCTTGTGGCGCTGTCCAACGTGGAGTGCATCTGCACCACCGATAAGCCGGACGATCTGCTGGACTATCACGAAAAACTGAAAAGTCTGCCCACCAAGGTGCTGCCCGCTTTTCGTCCCGACCTTTCGGCAGATCTCGGCCATCTGTGCGAGCGCATGGATTATTTTGCCGAGCGCGGCTGTGTGCTTTCCGACCACGCCGTGGACGATTGGACACAGGTGGATAAACTGGTGAAACTCGGTGAGGAATATGCCAAGCGCGGCTGGACGATGCAGCTGCACGTCGGCGCACTGCGCAACACCAATCCCGAGATGTTCAAAAAACTCGGGCCGGATACCGGTTTTGATTCTGTGAACGACTTTGCCATTGCCGAAAAACTGGCCGGGCTGATCGGCCGGATGGAGAACCGTCCGAAACTGATCCTTTACAGTCTGAATCCCACGCATAACGCGGTCATCTCCAGCATGACGGGCGATTTCCGCAATGTGCAGCACGGTTCGGCGTGGTGGTTCAACGATCACAATGACGGTATGCGCGACCAGATGAAGTCGCTCGCCAGCGTAGGCGCGCTGAACAAGTTTGTCGGTATGCTTACCGACAGCCGCAGCTTCCTCTCCTATACCCGCCATGAGTATTTCCGCCGCATCCTTTGCGATATCCTCGGCGATTGGGTGGAAAAGGGCGAGTTCATTGCCGACGATGAGATTTTAAAGACTATCGTCGAAGGCGTCTGCTACAAGAACGCCAAGGAGTTCTTCGGATTCTGATAAAATATCCTCTGCAGCCAAACGGCAGCCGGAATGTTCCGGCTACCGTTTTTGTTTGACCGTTCTATTTGCTTTGGCCGCTTCATATAGTGGAGCAGAGGTGAGGACAGGCATGGAAGGACTGGAACAGGCAATGGCCGTGCTGCCGGAGCAACTGAAAGACGCATTGGCGCGCGTTGCGCCGGAGGCTCGGGAACGGGCACAGGATATCCGTCTGCGCCGCGGAGCGCCGCCGCTGCTGATAATGCCAAACGGCCGCTTGACGCTGTCGGCGGCAGACTGCACGGATGATTTTCTGGCCGATACGTTCGAATACCTTTGTGAGTATTCCGTCTACGCTCACGAAAACGAGATACGGCAAGGGTATATATGCACCAAAAGCGGCTGCCGTGCGGGCATTGCCGGTACGGCCGTTGTCAAAGAGGGACATATTACCGCGATGAGAGACGTAACCTCCATCTGCATACGCATTCGTCGGAATCACCCGGGGAGCGCGGACGCCATTGTGAAAGTGATCGCCGAAGGTGCGCTGCAGGGGGTCATCATCTGCGGGGAGCCGTCCAGCGGCAAGAGCAGTCTGCTGCGCGATCTGGTGATCTCGTTGGCCGGAAAGCGTCAGCGGCAGATCGCCGTTGTGGATGAGCGGGGAGAGCTGTTTCCCCGTGCTTTTGCATATGGCGATGTGCTGACCGGGTACCCGAAAGCGGCAGGGGTGGAGCAGGCACTGCGCACCCTGGCACCGGAAGGGATCGCTTTTGACGAAATGGGGAACGATGCCGAACTGGCAACGGTGCTGCAATGCCTTAACAGCGGCGTGGCGGCATTCACTACGCTGCATATACAGAATCAACAGCAGCTGCTGACTCGGCCGATCGCGCAGGCGGCATTGAAAAGCGGCGCCTTTCCGTGGGTCGTTTTGCTGAAAGGCCGACGTTTTCCGGGTGAGATCGCCCGCATAGCCCGCGCAGAGGAACTTTTCGGATGAAAGCGGCGGGATTGATCTGTGTGATGCTGTGCGGTGTGCTGATCGGCGTATGGAAAGCATTATCACTTAACAGAAGAACGCACGCCCTTGCCGCTGCACAGCGGTTGGTGATATGGATGACGGACCAACTGCGCTATGCGTCGCCAAGCACGGCGCAGCTGCTTCAAAAAGCATCTGAACAGGCGGATTTTCAATATCTTTTTCCGCATTATCGACCATCGGACACGGGAGCAAACGTTCCGTTTTCCGAAGTGTGGCGCGTCACAGTTCTAAATGATGTAATGCACACCAACTTTACAAAAGAAGACGCGGAATTATTGTGTGCATTTGGTGACGAGATCGGCCGCACAGACCGGGAGGGGCAGATCTCCTGCGGAAAACGGTATGCACAGTTGCTGACGCGGCAATACGAACAGGCATTGGAAGACGAAAAGCAAAAAGGAAAAGTGGCAGTAGTTACATGGTCGTCCGGAACGGCGGCACTCATACTGCTGCTGATGTAACGGAGGGGAACACATGGATGTGGATCTGATTTTCAAGATCGCAGCCATCGGGATCATCGTAGCGGTACTCAATCAGGTGCTGATACGTTCGGGGCGTGAGGAACAGGCTATGCTGACGACGCTGGCCGGCCTGATCGTGGTGCTTTCTATGATCGTAGTCAAGATCAGCGAACTGTTCGAGACTGTCAAATCGGTGTTCGGATTATGAAGATCATGGATATCGGTGCCCTGTGTGCTCTGCTGCTGGTGGCGGCAATATTGGCCGTAACGCTCCGTGAACAGCGGCCGGAAACGGCTCTTTGCGTGGCGTTGGCCGCAGGCGCTGCGGTCACGGTGTGGCTGATGTCGCGGCTTTCCGAGGCGCTGGCGGAGTGGCAGACGCTTGCCCGGCAGACGGGAATGAGCGGCAGTACGGTCACGCTGCTGCTCCGAGCGCTGGGCATCTGTCTGCTTGTGCAGATCACGGCCAATACCTGCCGCGATGCGGGGCAGACCGGGCTGGCTTCAAAAGCGGAATTTGCCGGAAAAATCGCGCTGCTCTGTCTGGCTATGCCGCTTTTTCGTCAACTGCTGGAACTGGCCGTGATGTTGATGGACGGAGGCGGGACGTGAAAAAACTCATTTTACCATTGTTTTTGTCGCTGCTGCTCGTCTGTATGGCACTGCCGGTATCTGCGGCGGATACCTACTACGAGGAACAGCTTTCCGCGAGCGGTGCCGCCGATGTATGGGAGGCACTTCCGCAGAATACACGGGAGTTTCTGCGGTCGGTGGGGATCACGGGGTTAGAGCCGGAGGAATACACCGCCTTACGGCCGGGCGCACTGTGGAATACGCTGACAGAGGTGTTTGCCGGGCAGATCGGGAATGTGCTCATCCCATGCGGGCTGGTATTCGGGGCGGTGGTATTGATGGCCGTGGCGGATGCCATGCGCCACAGTTTGCGGGAGTCTGCCATGGCAGAAGCCTTTGCGCTCTGCGGCGTGCTGGCCGTTTGCGGTGCGGTGCTGGTGCCGATATCCTCCTGCATACGGCAGGTGGGGGAGGCGACGGACGGTGCAGCCGTGTTTTTGGCCAGTTTTGTACCGGCATACGCGGCGATACTGATCGCTTCCGGGCAGCCGACGCTGGCCGCTTCGTATAACACGCTGCTGCTTACGGGCGCCGAGGTGTCCTTCGGGATCATCCGGCAGTTGGCCTTGCCGCTGCTGACGGTATCGCTCGGCATCGGGACGGTGGGCAGCGTCTGCGAAAAGAGCCGCGTATCGCCGATCGCCGCGGCACTGGCCAAGGCGGCCGGGTGGCTTACGGTGACGGTCACCGCACTGTTTACGGCACTTTTGGCGTTTCAGAGCACGGTGGCTGTTTCGGCCGATTCGGTGGGGCAGCGTGCCGCCAAAATGACGGTCAGCAGCTTTGTCCCGTTGGTGGGCGGCGTGTTGAGCGAGACGGTCGGTACGGTAACGGGGTGTCTGCGGCTGCTGCGCAGTACATTGGGAATGCTCGGGTCTGCGGCAACGATCGCATTGGTGCTGCCGGCCGCAGCGGGATGCGTGGCATGGCTGCTGTCGCTGCGCCTTTGTCGTATCGTGGCCGAACTGTGCGGTGTATCGTCTGTGACCGCGCTGTTGGCGGCCGTCCAGACGGCGCTGCGGGCGCTCGTCGGCATTCTGGCGTCATTTGCTTTGTTTATGATCGTATCCGTCACGGTGGTCACGATAACGGGAGGCGGCGTATGAACGAGGCGCTTCGCTCTTTCGGTGTATCGGTTTGTGCCACGGCGGTGATCTGCGCCATATTGCATCTGCTTGCTCCGCGCGACGGTACCGGCCGGATGCTGGAACTGATCGCGTCGGTACTGCTGATCGGCTGCCTGTTGACACCGCTGGTGCAGATCGACTGGCAGGCGGCGCTGCGGGCACCGGATATATTGGCAGACGACGTGCGGTCGGAGGAATTGACGCGGCGCATGATGGATCAGTTGGAGGAGCCGCTGCAGCAGGCGGTATCGCAGGCGGGGCACGAGGTGCTGAGCAATTACGGACTGGCAGCCGAAGAGATTTATGCCGAAATGGATATTGATGAGTCCGGCGGCATATATATCAGCAGTATCACAGCCGTACTGAACGAAAAACAGGCACTTCATCGCATGGATGTCAGGCAGGTGCTGACCGCCCGCTTTTCGGTTGAGGTCAAGATTCAAGAGGAGACGGACTGATGTTAAAGGAACGGATAACACGGCTGATTTCGGATAAGCGGGGGCAGCGCTGGATCCTTGCCATCGGGATCGCGGGAATGGTACTGATCCTGCTTTCGAACATTTTGCCCAAGCGGGAAAAGCAGGTGACTTTACCCGCGTCTTCGGCGGCTGTGACAGCAGCGGAATATGCGGCGGACATGGAAGCGCAGTTGACCTCGCTGGTGAGCAGCATGGAGGGCGTGGGTGCCTGCCGTGTGATGGTGACGTTGGAAAACGGGGTGGAATACATCTATGCCAATGAGGAACGCTCCGGCAGCGACAGCGCCGATGACGGTGAAAAACATTCCCGGACAGATGATCTGGAGTCTTCGGCTATCCTGGTGGAAACCGCCGACGGATACACCGGTCTGCTGGTGACGGAACTGCAGCCCACCGTACGCGGTGTGGTCGTGGTGTGCGAGGGCGGCGGGGACGCCGCTGTGTGTGAACGGGTGACGCGAGCCGTAATGGCGGCAGCCAATGTGACCGCCCGCCGTGTATGCGTGGTCGCCGGAAACGGTAACATATAAATTTTCAGAGGAGGAAAACAACGATGAAACGTTTTTTCGGGAAGAAACAGGTTTTGCTGGCCACGCTGGCCGTGGCGCTGGGGGTGGCGGTCTACCTGAATTACTATTTTGCCAAGCAGGAGACTCCGCCGATCAATACCGGCAAGAGTTCCACGGCTACCACGTCGGCGACCGGCGGCAACCTCGGTGATTCCCGTTATGTCAACGGCGCGACGACCACTACGGTCAATACGGGTGATCCGGACAATAAAGCGGACGTATCGGCAACTACCGCCGCTTCAAAAGAACTGCCGTATTTTGCACAGGCGCGCGCCAACCGCGAAAATGCCCGCGAAGAGGCGCTGACCATTCTGCAGGAACTGACCAACGATGTCAAGTCCTCGCAGGAGACGATCGACGACGCCACCGCCAAGATCCTGGCAGTGGCGCAGGCGGTGGAGCAGGAGAGCAAGATCGAAAATCTGGTCAAAGCGAAGGGGTTTGCGGATTGCGTCACATACATTGAAGGCGCAAATTGCAACATTGTCGTGCAATCGGAAGGCCTGACCGCCGCACAGACACTGCAAATCACCGAGATCGTAACGGCGCAATCATCGGTTTTGAGCGAAAATATAAAGATATCTTCTGTAAATTCGTAAAAATAAGGTTGTCAACCGGAGTTTTTGTGGTATAATGTAAACAGGTGCCTTATGTTTTAAGGTAAATTGTGCCTATGAGAAGAACAAGGAGGTTTTTCGATATGGACGAAAAAATGAACGGCAGCGGGAACTGCATCATTTCCGAAGAGGTGATCGCGACGATCGCCAGCGCCGCGGCACGTGAAGTCCCCGGCGTGGCGAAGATGGGAACGCGTCCCAACAACATAAAAGGCCTGATGAGCAGCGGTGCAGAGCGTGCCGTGGCGGTGAACAGCCGTGAGAGCACCATTACGCTCGACGTGTATATCCAGATCAAAGCCGACGGGAAGATCCAGGAGATCGCCCCTGCTGTGCAGCAGAATGTGAAATCTGCCGTGCAGGCCATGACCGGTAAGCCGGTGACGCGTGTGAACGTGCACATTGCCGGTCTGGCGGAAGAAGAGCCGGATACAAAGTGAACGATACCCTCCGTGCCGTGTTTTGGCGGCGCGGAGGGCTTTGCTGCAAATTCAGCCGGAAACGGAAAGGATGAAATGACCCCGTGACAAGACGTGAATCCAGAGAAACGGCGTTTGTGCTGTTGTTTGAAAGAACTTTTACCGATGAGCCGATCTCCGATATCATTGAAAAGGCAAAAGATGCCCGGGATGCCGAGGTGGACGAATTTGCGTCCGGCCTTGCCGGCGGTGCCGCTTCGCAGCTGGAAAAACTGGATGCGGAGATCGAGCCGGCGCTACATAACTGGAGCAAGGAGCGGATCTCTCGCGTGGCGCTGACGGTGCTTCGTCTGGCGGTGTATGAACTGCGCAGCGCTGAGGATACGCCGGTGAGCATCGTGATCAACGAAGCAGTGGAGATCGCGAAAAAATTTGGCGGTGACGAGGATCCGTCCTTTGTCAACGGCGTTCTCGGTACCTTGGTGCGCAAATGACGGGCACGGTCTGTCTGGGATTCGACACCAGCAATTATACTACCTCCGTGGCGCAGTACACAGCCGCAGACGGGATGATTCGGCAGCAAAAACAACTTTTGCCGGTGCGGGAAGGCGAACGCGGCCTGCGGCAGAGCGATGCGCTGTTCCACCATGTGCGGCAGCTGCCGGAACTGATCGAGGCGCTTGCCCCTTCCGGGGTCACCTGCGTGGCGGCCTCCGACCGCCCGCGTGAGGCGGAAGGCTCCTATATGCCGTGCTTTCTGGCGGGCAGCGGTGCCGCACGGGAAGTGGCCGCGGCGCTGGGCGTGCCGGTGCATTTCTTCACGCATCAGCAGGGGCACGTGGCTGCGGCTTTGTTCGGAGCCGGACGGGCCGATCTGCTGGAGCGGCGCTTTCTGGCGTTTCACGTTTCCGGCGGGACCACCGATGCTCTGCTCGTGGAGCCGTCTGCCGATACCGTTATCGCCTGTCGGCAGGTCGCCGGCTCGCTCGATTTGAAAGCCGGACAGCTGATCGACCGCGTGGGCGTGGCTATGGGACTGCATTTCCCGGCGGGTCCCGCTTTGGAAAAACTGGCGCTGGCGGCACAGAACACCTATTCTCCGCGCGTTTCGGCAGAGGGGACAAGCTGTCATCTTTCCGGCGCCGAAAATCAGTGCCGTGACCGGCTGCAGCGCGGTGAACCGCCCGAGGAGGTGGCACGTTTCTGCCTGGATTACGTCCGTGTGACGCTGGAGACGATGACTGAGCGGCTTCTGGCGCAGTTCGGTGAGATGCCGGTCGTGTTTGCGGGCGGGGTGATGAGCAACACCATTTTGCGTCGGGCGCTGGAAGAACGCTTTGACGGCAGTTTTGCACCGCCGTCTTTTTCGGCCGATAACGCCGCGGGCATCGCCTGGCTCGGCGGAATCAGAGAGGAGAGGTGACATGACGGTCATTACCGTAAGTCAACTGAACCGCTATGTCAAAACGCTGCTGGAGGGCGACCCCAATCTGGCGGCCGTTTACATCAGTGGCGAGATCTCAAACTTTACCAATCACTATAAATCGGGACACCTGTATATGTCGCTCAAGGACGAGGGCGCCGTGGTCAAAGCCGTCATGTTCCGCGGTTTTGCTTCCAAACTGCAGTTCGAGCCGCAGAACGGTATGCGCGTCATCGTGCGGGCACGTGTGTCTCTGTATGACAAAGACGGTGCTTTTCAGATCTATATTGAGGAGATGCAGCCCGACGGCGTCGGGGCACTGCAGGTGGCCTATGAACAGTTGAAGGCGCGGTTGGCGGCGGAGGGGCTTTTTGAGGAAAGCCGCAAGAAACCGCTGCCGCCCTATCCCGCCCGTATCGGTGTCATCACATCTCCCACAGGCGCCGCCGTGCGGGATATCATGAATGTGCTCGGGCGGCGCTTCCCGCTGGCGCAGATCGTGTTCGCTCCCGTGCTGGTGCAGGGAGAGGGCGCCCCGCCGCAGTTGATCGAAGCACTGCGGCAGTTCAACGACACGCGTGCGGCGGATGTCATCATCAACGGTCGCGGCGGCGGCTCCATTGAGGAGCTTTGGGCGTTCAACGACGAGGGGGTGGCGCGTGCGGTGGCCGCGTCGGCCATTCCCGTGATCTCCGCTGTCGGCCATGAGACGGATTTCACCATCTGCGATTTTGCGGCCGATCTGCGGGCTCCCACACCGTCGGCCGCGGCAGAGCTGGCTGTTCCCGACAGCGGCCAGCTGCTGCAGTTTCTGGATCAGCGGCGCATGACGCTGCGGCGTGATCTGCACCATGTGCTGGAGCGCGAAAGTAAGCGGCTGGATGCGCTGAAAGAGCACCGCTGCCTTTCCACTCCCATGTTCTTTGTGGAAGAGCAGGGAATGCGGCTCGATTATCTCACGCGGGCGCTGGCGTCCGCGGGCACGGTGGCCATCAGCGGTGCGGACAAGCAGTTGGCGGCCCTTTCGGCCAAACTGGATGCCATCAGTCCGCTGAAGGTGCTTTCCCGTGGATATGCCATGGCATTGCGGGACGGTGCGCCGCTCACGGCGGCCGCACAGGCCGCCGCGGGGGATGAACTGACCATGCGTTTTGCCGACGGCACGGTGGATTGCCGTGTGACAGGCGTACAAACAACCGATAATTAAGGAGAATGACGATATGGCGACCGAATGGACATTTGAAAAGGCGATGGCTCGTCTGGAGCAGATCGTGGCGGCGCTGGAAAGCGGACGCTGCACGCTGGATGATTCCATGAAACTGTTTGAAGAGGGAACGCGTCTGACGGCCTATTGCGCCAAGCAGTTGAAGGAAGCGGAACAGAAGATCGTGAAGCTCACCGCGCCGGCGGAGGAGCCCGCCGCAGAAGACTGAACGGGAAGGTATGTCAACTATGCTGTATACAGATATCATGCAGCGGCATCTGGAGTCGGTCGAGCAGGCGCTGCCCCGTTATCTGCCGGGCGTGGATGCGGATTATCAGCCGGTGATCGAGGCTATGCGGTATGCCTGTGACGGGGGCGGCAAGCGGCTGCGCCCGGTGCTGGTGCTGGAATTCTGCCGTGTTTGCGGCGGCGACCCGGAGAAAGCGCTGCCCTATGCCTGTGCACTGGAGATGATCCACAGTTATTCGCTGGTGCACGACGACCTGCCCTGCATGGATAACAGCCCGCTGCGCCGCGGCAAGCCGTCGGTGCATGCGGCTTACGGTGAGACTATGGCGCTGCTGGCCGGTGATGCTCTGCTCAACCGCGCGTTTGAAACGGTGCTGTCACCTGCGGCACGGGAGGGCGTTTCGGCCGAGGCTGGGGCCGCAGCCTCGTATGAACTGGCGAGTGCGGCCGGTATCTTCGGTATGATCGGCGGGCAGACGATGGATCTGCGGTGCGAGGGAGAGACTGTCGGTATGGATACCCTCGTGAAACTGCAGGCGGGAAAAACGGCGGCGCTGATCGTGGCCGCCTGCCGCATGGGTGCCTTGCTCGGCGGTGCCGATGCACCAAAACTGGATGCCGCCGGCCATTTCGGCTACGAGATCGGCCTTTGCTTCCAGATCGTGGATGATATTCTGGATGCGACCTCCACGGCGGAGGAACTGGGCAAGCCCGTCGGCAGCGATGCGGAAAATGACAAATCGACATATGTCACGCTTTTGGGTGTGGAAGGCGCCCGAAACCTGGCTGCCCGGCGCACCGAGTCGGCGCTGCAGGCGCTTTCGGTGTTCGGCAGCGAGGCAGACGGCCTGCGCCATCTGGCACGCGAACTTCTGTGCCGCAGAAAATGACCATGGGAAAGGATGCGAAAATCATGCCGGATAACGGTCAGCAGATTGGCTTTCCCGACACCGCGACACTCAAAAGCCTGAAAAAGCCGGAATTGGATGAACTTTGCGCCGCACTGCGCCGCACACTGATCGAAACGGTCGCTAAAAACGGCGGCCATCTCTCTTCCAATTTGGGTGTGGTGGAACTGACGGTGGCGCTGCACCGTGCCTTTGGTTTTTCAAAAGACCGCATCGTCTGGGTCGTGGGGCACCAGTGCTATGTGCATAAACTGCTCTCCGGCCGGGCGGAACAATTTGATACGCTGCGCCGCGAAAACGGCCTGTCGGGATTTCCGCGTCCGGCGGAAAGCGACACCGACTGTTTCATCACCGGCCACAGCAGCACCTCTGTTTCGGCCGCCAACGGCCTTGCCAAGGCCAAACGGCTGACGGGTGACGATGGCTATGTCGTCGCCGTGATCGGGGACGGGGCACTGACAGGCGGCCTTTCCTACGAAGGGCTTTCCAATGCCGGGCGCAGCCGCGATCGGTTGGTCGTGGTGCTCAACGATAACCGTATGTCCATCAACCGCAGCGTGGGGTTTATGGCGCGTCATCTGGCCAAACTGCGCACACGCCGCAAATATATCCGCCTCAAGCAGTTGTTCGGGCAGGTGCTCAATCACATCCCGCTTATCGGTGCGCCGCTCTATCGCTGGGTCGGCGGACAGAAGGTGCAGTTCAAAAAGCGGCTGTACCGTTCCAGTACCATGTTCGAGGAGATGGGCTTTTATTATCTCGGCCCTGTGGACGGACATGACATCCACGGGCTGGATGAGGCACTGCATACCGCCCGCAATCTGGCGCGTCCCGTGCTGCTGCACGTGGTGACCACCAAGGGCAAAGGGTATGAATATGCGCTGAAAAATCCGGATGTCTACCATGGCGTGACCGGATTCGATGTGGCGACCGGGCGAACCCCGGCGTCTTCGCCGTCGTTTTCGTCCGTCTTCGGCAAAACGATGGAAAAACTGGCCGGGCAGGATGACACGATCTGTGCGGTTACCGCCGCCATGACCTGCGGCACCGGATTGACCGATTTCGCCGCCACGTATCCCTCCCGCTTTTTCGATACCGGTATCGCCGAGGAGCACGCCGTGACTTTCTGTTCCGGTCTGGCACAGGGGGGCGTGCGTCCCGTGTTTGCGGTGTATTCCACGTTCCTGCAGCGCTGCTATGACCAGTTGGTGAACGACACTTCGCTGATCGGCAGCCATGTGGTGTTGGCGATCGACCGCGCCGGGATCGTCCCGGATGACGGGGAAACGCATCAGGGCATTTTCGACGTGGCCTTCTTGAACACCGTGCCGGGCATGGCGGTCTATGCGCCCTCCACTTTTGAGGAACTGGAGATCCACTTGAAACAGGCGCTCTACGACGTGAACGGCCCGGTGGCCGTGCGGTATCCCAAGGGGGCGCCGCTGCCCATGCCGGAAGGGTTTTCGGCCACCTATAAGCCCTATACATATCTGCATGCCGAGGGGGCCGAGACGCTGCTCGTGACCTACGGCCGCATCTTTGCCAATGTCCTTGCCGCCGCGCAGAAACTGGCAGAACGCGGCATTTCGGTCTCGGTGCTGAAGTTGAACCGTATCAAGCCGATCGAGAAAGAGTGCGTGTCGCTGGCTCTGCCGTATCACCGCGTGATCTTCTTTGAAGAGGGCATCCGCACAGGCGGTGTGGGGGAGTGGTTCGGTGAGCAACTGGTGGAAAACACCTATGCCCGCCGGTATGAGATCCACGCCATCGAGCAGGTGCCCGGCGTCTGTAAGACCGAAGCCGGTCTGCGCAATGCCGGTCTGGATGTGTGCAGCGTGATCGAGAGCGTGTGTCCCGGCTTTTTCGCGGAGGATACCAAGTGAGCACCCGACTGGATGTGTGGCTGGTGCAAAACGGCGTGTTCGGCGGACGGGATACGGCCAAAAAGCATATCGAGGCCGGCGAGATCAGCGTGAACGGCAAAACCGTGACCAAAGCCTCTGCCGGTGTCGAGGCGGGCGATACGGTCACCTGTACCGGCAGTGAGCGCTATGTGGGACGCGGCGGCTACAAACTGGAGAAGGCACTCGCGGCGTGTCTGCTTTCGCTCGACGGCATGACGGCGCTGGATGTAGGCGCTTCCACCGGCGGCTTCACCGATTGTATGCTGCAGTATGGGGCAAAGAAGGTTTATGCCGTGGATGTGGGGCACGGACAGCTGCACCCCTCTTTGCGGGAAAATCCGGCCGTGATCTGTCTGGAGGGCACGGATATCCGTTCAGCGGATGCTGCCGCGCAGATTACCGACCGTCCGGCGTTTTGCTCGGTGGATGTGTCCTTTATCTCGCTTATGCAGGTGCTTCCCGCCGTTTTGCAGTTGGTCGCGGCGGATGCCGCGCTCGTTTGCCTGATCAAGCCGCAGTTTGAGGCCGGCCGCGCCGCTTTGGGAAAGAACGGCGTGGTGAAGGACAAAACGGCGCATGTGGCCGTGTTGTGTGAGCTGTGCCGCTTCTTCGACGAATGCGGGTGCGGGCTTGTGAAACTGATGCCATCGCCCATTCGCGGCGGAGAGGGCAATATCGAATATCTGGCCGTGCTGCGGCGCGGCGCGGCAGGAGCGGCCGCGGATGTGCGGCAGCTCGTAAATGAAGCATTTTCCACATTGTGAGGAGGAAAACTTATGCGTGTGGCCGTTTTGCCGAATTATCAGGCAGAGGGCGTTAAAGATGTGATAGCGCCGCTGTGCGATGCGCTGACTGCTTTGGGCGCTGAGGTGTGCCTTCCGAAAGATAACACGACTTTTCCGCCGGCAGACTGTGACAGTGTGATCGTCGCGGCGGATACGGTCGTGGCGCTTGGCGGCGACGGCACGCTGATCCACGCGGCCAAGCACGCGGCACCGCTTGACCGTGCTGTGCTGGGCGTCAACTGCGGGCATCTCGGATTCATGTGCGGCATGGAGTCGGACGATCTGCCGGCGCTTTCCCGGCTGATTTCGGGAGAATATGCGGTGTCTTCCCGCATGATGCTGGAGGTGACGCTGCACACGGGCGACGGCGACCGCGTTTTTCATGCGTTGAATGAGGCGGTGCTCTCCCGTGGGGCACTTTCCCGCATGATCGGTGTCACAGTCTATAACGGCGGCGACCGTGTGGTGGAATATCGGGCGGACGGCGTGATCCTGGCCACGCCCACCGGCTCCACGGCCTATTCGCTTTCGGCAGGCGGCCCTGTGATCGACCCGTCCGTCAACTGTATGCTGCTCACGCCTATCTGCCCCCATTCGCTGCATACACGCTCACATATATTCAGCGAGGACGCGGTGCTGACGGTGCGTCTCGCCGGCGAGGAACGGGAAGCCTTTTTGACGGTGGACGGGGAAGACGGCATTGCCGTGAAGCCCCATGAGACGATCACCGTGCGCCGCAGCCCGTATGCAGCCCGCACACTTCGGCTGAATACCGATTCGTTTTATGAAGTATTGACCCGGAAACTGACCGACCGCTGAAAAGCGGTGCGAAAGGACGTGTAACGCCATGAAAAGCAAACGGCAGGAAAAGATCCTGGAGATCGTGCGTAGCCGGTCTGTCGGCACGCAGGAAGAATTGATGGACTATTTACAGCAGGCGGGCTTTGTTGCCACTCAGGCAACGGTGTCACGCGATATCAAGGAGTTGCGTCTCGTGAAAACGCAGAACGCCGGCGGTGCGTATTGTTATGCCGCCCCGCAGAAAGAGGGCGAGGCGATCTCCGGTCAGTTCCATTCGCTGTTCGCCGATGCGGTGCAGAGCGTGGATTATGCGGGCAACATCGTGGTCGTCCGCTGTCTGGCCGGCATGGCACAGGCTGTCTGTGCCGCTATGGACTCCATTCGCCACGAAGAAGTCGTGGGTACGCTGGCCGGTGAGGACACCTTTATCTGCATTGTGAAAACCGAGGAAAAGGCCATTGCGCTGACAGAAAAACTGAAAAAACTGTCGAAAAAGTAAACGAGAGGTGATATCACCGTGCTGCACAGTCTTCACATTGAAAATATCGCGGTGATCGAACGGACAGACATCACCTTTGACCGCGGCTTTAACGTGCTGAGCGGCGAGACCGGCGCGGGAAAATCCATCGTGATCGACTCTCTCAACGCCGTGCTGGGTGAGCGGATCAGCCGGGATATCGTACGCAGCGGCACACCGGGAGCCATCGTGACCGCTCTGTTTGGCGAAATGCCCGATCGCCTTGTCGGCGCTCTGCGCGAGCTCGGGTATGAGCCGGACGAAAACGGCGAGCTTTTGCTCGAACGGCACCTTTCGGCCGACGGCAAGGCCTCGGCCCGGGTGAACGGTCGGCCGGTCACCGTGGCCGTTTTGCGCGCGATCGGCCGCCTGCTCCTCAATATTCACGGGCAGCATGAAAATCAGGTGCTGCTCAATGCCGATGCGCATGTGGATTTTCTGGACAGGCTGGGCGGCCTTATGCCGATGCGGGAAGCGTATCAGGCAGAGTACCGCGCTTACCGTGAACAGAAAGCGGCACTGGAGGCATTGGATACCGATGAGGCCTCCAAGGCACGCCGTATGGACATCCTGCGCTATCAGATCGACGAGATCGAATCCGCCGATCTGCACGAGGGCGAGGAAGAGGAACTGAAGGCACGGCGCGAGATCTTTCGCAATTCCGAGCGGATCGCCCGGTCTGTCGGGGCGGCACGCCAGTTCCTGAGCGGTGATGAGGACACCTCCGGGTCTCTTGTGCTGCTGCAGCAGGCGGTGGCCATGATGACGGATGCCGGTCGCTTTATGGACGATGCGGCGGCGCTTTCCGAAAAGATGCAGGGGCTGCAATATGAATTGGATGCCTGTGCCGATGACCTGCGTGCGCTCGAGGATTCTTTGGAATTCAACGAAGCGGAGCGCGATGCCGTGGAGACCCGATGCGATCTCATCCGGCGGCTGTGTACCAAATATGGTGACACCACAGGCGATGTGCTCGCGTTTTTGGAGAAGTGCCGTGCGGAGTATGCGTCGATCGAATTGAGCGATGCCGAGCAGGAACGGCTGAAAACTGCCGTGGCGCAGTCTCTTCGCCGCACAAATGCGGCGGCCGCCGCTCTTACGGCCGCCCGTCAGAAGGCTGCGGCGGCGTTTGGCCGGGAGGTTTCCGAACAGTTGGCATTTCTGGACATGCCCCGCGTGCAGTTGTCCGTGTCCATCGAGCCGGCAGCACTTTCGGCCACGGGGGCCGATCGGGTGGAGTTTTTGCTTGCCGCCAACACCGGAGAGCCGCCGCGCCCGCTGGCCAAAATCGCGTCCGGCGGCGAAATGTCGCGTGTGATGCTGGCACTGCAGACGGTGCTGGCCGATGTGGATGATATGGAGACACTGGTGTTTGACGAGATCGACACCGGCGTCAGCGGCCGGGCGGCACTGAAGGTGGGGCAGAAGCTGCACGAAACGGCAGCGGGCCGTTCGGGCACCCGCCGCCGTCAGGTGCTGTGCGTCACCCATCTGGCACAGATCGCCGCACAGGCCGATCATCATTTGCTGATCGAGAAGGCCGTACACGACGGCCGCACCTTCACCAATGTGACGGCACTTGACGAAAGCGGTCGGGAACGGGAACTGGCCCGCATCATTGGCGGCGAGGTGACAGAGGCGGCCATTGGCGCCGCACGGGAACTGCGGCGGGAATATGGCCAAAATAGGGCTTGACAAAATGGCCAAACTGTGATTAAATAGTTCCAACGTATTGATGGAAAGAAGTACCGTGCTGCTTGCGGCAAAGAGAATCGCCGGTCGGTGTGAGGCGATGTGCGGCACGCGGGAAATACATTCCGGAACGGCGACCTGAAGCGGCACTTGCCGTGTGTAGGGAAGACGGGTGCGCCCGATATCGCGCGGGGACGCTTTCAGCGCCCTTGGAGGCCGGCACCGCAAGGTGCGGGCAAATAGAGGTGGTACCGCGGAACTTATCCGCCCTCTGCAAATTCACATTTGCAAAGGGCGGTTTTTTATGCCCTTGCACAAAAGAAAGGAATGGAAAACATGAGAAACGTTTTTGACGAGTTGAGTGCCCGCGGCATGATCGCCCAATGCACCAACGAGGAAAAGGTGCGGGAGCTGCTCGGTGGTGACAAGCCGGTAACTTTTTATATCGGCTTCGATCCCACGGCGGACAGCCTGCACGTGGGTCACTTTGTGCAGTTGATGGTGATGGCGCATATGCAGCGCGCCGGTCACCGCCCGATGGCGCTGCTCGGCGGTGGTACGGCGATGGTGGGCGATCCCACCGGCAAAACGGATATGCGCAAAATGATGACCAAGGAGACCATTGCACATAATGTGGAATGTTTCAAAAAGCAGATGTCCCGCTTCGTCGACTTTTCCGACGGCAAGGCACTGATGGTCAATAACGGTGACTGGCTGCTCAATCTGAACTATGTGGATTTCCTGCGTGAGGTCGGCGTGCATTTTTCCGTCAACCGTATGCTTACAGCGGAATGCTTCAAGACCCGCATGGAGCGCGGCCTGTCTTTCCTCGAGTTCAACTATATGCTGATGCAGAGCTACGATTTCTACCGTTTGAACGAGGAATATGACTGCACGATGGAACTGGGCGGTGACGACCAGTGGTCGAACATCATCGGCGGTGTGGAACTCTGTCGCCGAAAAGCCGGTAAGGACGTTTACGGCATGACCTTTGCGCTGTTGACTACCTCTGAGGGCAAAAAGATGGGCAAAACCGAGAAGGGCGCCGTGTGGCTGGATGCCGAAAAGACCTCGCCCTACGATTTCTTCCAGTATTGGCGTAACGTGGCCGATGCCGATGTGATCCGCTGCCTGAAGATGCTCACCTTCGTGCCGGTGGAGGAGATCGAGGAACTGGCCAAGGAGCCCAATATCAATAAAGTGAAAGAGCGCCTTGCCTACGAAGTGACCGCACTGGTGCATGGCAAAGAGGAAGCGGAGAAAGCGCTTGCGGTGGCCAAAGCATTGTTTGGCGGCGGCGGGGAAGCCGCCAATATGCCCGAAACCGTCATTTCCCGTGATCGTCTGGCAGACGGCGTGCCGGTGCTGGAACTGCTCACCGAAACCGGGTTGACTCCATCCCGCAGCGAAGCGCGGCGTGCGGTGGAGCAGGGCGGTGTCTCGGTGAATGACGAAAAGGTGACCGATATCAACTTCCGCGTGCCGGAATCGGCGTTTGAAAAGGGCTATGTCGTGCTCAAGCGCGGTAAAAAAGCCTTCCATAAGGTCACCGTCAAATAATAAAAAAGGCGGCGTGCGGCACTGGCTGTACGCCGCCTTTTGAAATTTCTGCGGAAAGGTCGAAAAAGGGCTTTACTTTCTTCTTTCAAAGTGTTAATATATTACTGCAATATATTATCAATATATTATCGTGTTTTCGGAGGCAATTTGTATGAATTCCAAAATCAAGGATGACAATACCGATTTCCTGTTTGATGCGATCCTGACTCTCAAGACCCGCGAAGAGTGTTATCTCTTCTTTGAAGACCTTTGCACCGTTTCCGAGATCCGCGCGCTGGCACAGCGTTTGGTGGTGGCCAAAATGCTCAGCGACAAGCGCGTCTATAGTGACATCGTGGCGGCGACCGGTGCTTCCACCGCCACCATCAGCCGTGTCAACCGCTCGCTGGTCTATGGCTGTGACGCCTATACCATGGTCTTTTCCCGCATGGCCGGTACCGATGTGCCGCCGGAGGCAGACAAGTGAGCGGCTATTCCTCGCTGTCGATGGTGTATGACCGCTTAATAGATGTGGATTATAGCGAGCGTGCGGATTATCTGCTCTCGCTATTTTCTTTGCACGGCGGTAAATACGGCTCCCTCCTTGACCTCGCCTGCGGTTCCGGAAGTCTGACGCTGGAGTTGGCCCGCCGCGGCTGCGATATGGTGGCAGTCGACGGCTCACAGGAGATGCTGGCGCTGGCCAGGGACAAGGCGGCCGATGTCGGCAGTCAGGTGCTTTGGCTTTGCCAGGATATGCGTCAGTTGGATCTTTTCGGCACGGTGGAAGGCGCTGTCTGCACATTGGACAGCTTCAATCATCTGCGCAGCACTAAGGATATTGCCGAGGTGCTGCACCGCCTGTCGCTGTTCATCGAGCCGAAGGGCCTTTTGATTTTCGATGTCAATACGCCGTATAAGCACCGCGAGGTGTTGGGTGATAATGCGTTCGTGTTCGAGAAGGAGGACTTTCTCTGCACATGGCGCAACAGTTATCGGCCGCGCACGGGTGAAGTACATATGCTGCTGGATATTTTCGCGGAAAATGCAGACGGCACCTATGAACGGTTTATGGATGAGGTCACAGAGCGTGCATATTCGCTGCAGACATGGTACACCCTTTTGCAGGGCGCACAGTTCACGCCGCTGGCGGTTTACGGAGATATGACGGCTTCTGCTCCCGCAGATGAGGAGCAGCGCTGGGTGATCGTGGCAAGGAACGACACGACCAATTACGATAAATGAAGTGAGGACGATTTTTCATGGGTAAACTGATCCGCTGTCTGACGACCGATGGCGCTGTGATGGCTATGGTGCTGGATTCCACCGATATTGCGGCCAAAGCCGAACAGATCCACGCCACCTCTGCAGTGACCACAGCGGCACTCGGACGTCTGCTCACCGCCGCGTCCATGATGGGCGTGATGATGAAGGGTGCCAAGGACTCTATCACGCTGAAACTCAGCGGCAATGGCCCTGCCGGCACCGTTATGGCGGTTTCGGACAGCCGCGGCAATGTGCGCGGTTATACCCAGAATCCCGTGGTGGAGATCCCGCCCAAGCCCAACGGCAAACTCGATGTCAGCGGCGCCGTGGGCACGGACGGCTTTCTGTATGTCATGCGTGACAGCGGCGGTGCCGAGCCGTATATCGGCTGTACACCGCTGGTTTCCGGCGAGATCGCCGAGGATATCACCTCCTACTACGCCACCAGTGAGCAGACGCCCACTGTGTGCGCGCTCGGTGTGTTGGTCGATCCCGATCTCACCGTCAATGTGGCGGGCGGACTGCTGATCCAGCTGCTGCCGTTTTGCCCGAGTGACGTGATCGATAAACTGGAAAAGAATGTGGCGGCGCTGCCGCCGATGACGGAACTGCTCTCTGCCGGGCTGACGCCCGAGCAGATCGTAGAGCGCGCGTTGGAGGGCATGCCGTTTGACGTGCTGGATACCTATGAGCCCGTCTATCGCTGCACCTGTTCACGCGAAAAGGTGCTGGGCGCGTTCGCGACCATGACGGCGGACGAATTGCGTGATCTGCCGGACGAAGAGGGGAAAGTGGAAGTCACCTGCCGCTTTTGCGATAATGTCTACCGTTTCACCCGCCCGGAGATCGAGGCTCTGGCCAAAGAGCGTGAAGCGGAAAATAAATAAAAAATCCGCAACTTTTTTTCGCAAAAGGGTTGACAAGAGCATAAATCTATAGTATCATATAATGCGTCGCCACACGACGCATGGGGGAGCATAGCTCAGCTGGGAGAGCACCTGCCTTACAAGCAGGGGGTCACAGGTTCGAGCCCTGTTGTTCCCACCAAAAGATGTGGCCCGGTAGTTCAGCTGGTTAGAACGCTAGCCTGTCACGCTAGAGGTCGACGGTTCGATCCCGTTCCGGGTCGCCATATTTGCCTCTGTACCTCAGATGGTAGAGCAGGGGACTGAAAATCCCCGTGTCATTGGTTCGATTCCGATCGGAGGCACCATTTTTGCGGCTTTAGCTCATCTGGTAGAGCGCCACCTTGCCAAGGTGGAGGTAGCGAGTTCGAGCCTCGTAAGCCGCTCCAAAAAGTAAGGAAAGACGTCCAACAGGCGTCTTTCCTTATATGGCGTCATAGCCAAGTGGTAAGGCATGGGTCTGCAAAACCCTGATTCCCCAGTTCAAATCTGGGTGACGCCTCCATCGAAAACAACCCTCATATTCGAACCATCCGTGTTCGATTGAGGGTTGTTTTTCTTTCATAAATACAGTATTTAAGCGGCTTTCAGCCGCTTTTTCTATTTTAGGTCAATTGAACACCAAAACGAAAACAGTCCAAATCACGAAACGAATCACGAAATTATTCTCAAATTCGAACCATAGGTGTATCATTTCTATTCCGCAAAACCCTGTTGTCTGCTGAGATAATCGGCTTCATACCTGTCCGGTGTTCGATAACGCAGAATGGAATGGGGTCTTTCGCTGTTGTAGTAATGTATGTATTCTTTGATACTTTCCCGCAGTTCACGCTCGGAGCGAAAATCAGTTCGGTATAGCTTTTCGGTTTTCATCGTTTTGAAGAACGATTCCATCACCGAATTGTTGTACGGTGTTCCGGTCTCCGAAAACGATTGCTTGACACCAAGTTCTCGCAAGAATGCTCTGAAAGTCGGAGAGGTATAATTGCTTCCTTGATCGCTATGAAATAATAACTCGGTTGGATTCCTGCTTTTGTATGCTGCCATAAATGTTCCTCTTGTCAGTTGCGTACTGTTTGAAAGCGATACCCGATAGCCGACAACTTTCCGAGCAAACAGATCAATGATCACGCAAATATAGAAGTATGTTTTATTGTATTTGAAAAGCGTAACATCGCTTACCCAAACTTCGTTCGGGCGAGATACTGTGAAATTCTGCTTCAAGATGTTTTCTTTTCTTTCGAGGTTCATATAATACAGTTTCTTCGCACCGCCGCCGATGGCAAACCAACCGTTTTCGTGCATGATTTCGGCAACAGTGTTTTGTGATACTTTGTATCCACGATCTTTTAGTATGGCGTGGATTTTGCTTGAACCGAAAATCTGCTTGTTACTGTTGAATATCTCTTCAATGATAGGTGTCAATTCGGCACGCTTTTGAGCCGCCAAAGTATTTTCCCGTTTTGCACGCAGAATGTGATTGTAGTAACTCCCTTTTGCCACTTTTATAGTTTTGCAGAGTAGATTGACACTGTATTGCCCCTCTAATTCTTGAATTACTGCATAGCGATCTTTCAACGGTGCATTGACCGTACAACTCGCCGTCTGTAATATCTCAATCATCTTTTCCTGCTGTTCGCATTTTTGCTTGAGATCAGCATAATCCCGCATATTCACTTTTCCGGATTTTTTCTCTTGTTTATCATCTTCCTCAATCCAACTATAAATCGTGCTTCTTGCAATGCCGGTGTCATTTGAAATTTCCACAATCGCTACGCCGGAACGATAGTTGTCAATAACCGCTTGCTTTTCTTCAGCTGTATAATTCTTTCTCATAAAATATGCCTCCAAAATTGTTGACTTTAAGGATAGCATATTTTTGTGAACTTTCCAAAACTGCTGGAAAATCGTGTCGAAATATGATATGATGAATTAGAATAATGAAAGAAGGAGCGTTGTCCAGTATGCCAACATATAAACTTATTGATGTCCTTGAGCGAGATATGGACATGCTTTTTCTTGAGGAACTTGTTTCGTCAGATGAATTTCTTGGCATCTTTTTGTCGCAGATAGGCATTGGAGAAGCAACTATTGTTTCTGCTGAACATTCAAAAAAAGATAATGAACTCGGTGAAAGCGATTTGACGGTTATTCTCGAACATGATTCTAAAAGGGTTGCTTTGCTGATCGAAGATAAGATTGATGCAGTAGCTCAACCGGAGCAGGCGGGCAGATACATAGAAAGAGGCAACAAGGGTTTAGCAGATGGTGATTACAATGAATATTACATTTTCATCGTTGCTCCTAAAATATATTTGGACACAAACGATGAAGCCAGCAAGTATCCGTATTCTATTAGTTACGAAGAAGTGTTGAATTATTTTGAGAGCAAAAACGATAGCCGCAGTGCTTTTAAAGCCAGCCAAATAAGACAAGCAATATATAGAAAGGAATCCGGTTATCAACCTATTGTTCATTATGGCGTCTCTGATTTTTGGGAGAAATATGTTGCATATCAACAAGAAAACTATCCTGAATTGATGTTGGCATCATCAGCCGGCAAAAAAGGTTCTGCGGCTTCCTGGCCGAGATTCAGAACACAAATTAAAGGTCTTTATATGCTCCACAAGTCCGAGTTCGGATATGTTGATTTGACTTTTGAAAGTGCAAAAGACCATATTTCGCAAATAGACGAACTGATAAAAACCACTTTCGGCAGTTATGAGGAAATTGGTGCTTCGATTGTAATAACGAGTAAATCTGTTGCATTGAGAATGACTGTTCCTGTTTTGAATTTCAAATTACCGTTTGAAGAGCAAAAAACAAAAGTTGAAGACTGCTATAAAGTCATTTCAAATATGTCAAACTTGGTGAAAAGATTAGATACGGTAAAGGTCTTAAACATTCTAAGAGGTAATCTATGAAAAAAGTTGAACCAGATTATGTGGTTGCACATCGTTATAGTAATAACCATAAAGAAGCATTGCAACACGACAAGAAGTGCGGTTGCTTTGATTGCTTGACCATTTTTGATCCGAAAGAAATAACCGAGTGGCTTGAGGATGACAATCCGTGTGATAGATATGGCACTGCCATATGTCCTTACTGCGGAATAGATTCGGTTATCGGAGAAAGCTCCGGATTCCCAATCACCAAAGAATTTCTCCAAAAAATGAAAGACTACTGGATGGGAGGTTTCAGCGATGAACACGAATAATCTTCATGAACTTATCAATAGATACGAAAGCAATTATGCCTTGTTTAATGATTCGGAGCATAACGAAGTTTTCAAATGGAGAGCCGTACAGCAATTTCGTTCTGTTTGGTTCTCAGATAATAAACCGGCGGATTTTGCCTCTCTATTCAAAGAGGCAAAAAAAGAATGTTCCAATATGATCGACAATGCACAGGTGTCACCCACAAACGGGATTGTTAAGTTGGCGGAGGAATATCCCGATGAGGTAGAAAGACTTTTCCGTGAGGTATTGTTTGCACCGGATGACGGCGACATTGATTTGAAGCAAGAGCATTTGGATGCATTTCTCGATGAAATAGAAAAACTCCGTCAGAAAGTATTTCCTCGTTTTTATAAGTATAAGCAAGACCGCCACGCCGCATCTTGCTATATGACATTCATTGATCCGGAACACAACTATATCTACCGATACAGCGAAGCCGAAGAATTTGCAAGGAATATTGAATTTGGCATGGACATCGGTGCTGGTGAAGACTTCAAATTAAAGAACTATTATGCCCTTTGCGACATGATCGTTGAAGCACTGAAAGATCATCCGACCTTAATTGAAAAATATCATGAGCTGATATACAGCGGAAACTTTTATCCGGATGAAAGCTTGCATCTGCTTGCTTTTGACTTTATGTACTGTTGCCGTTGTTACAACCTTTTCAATAGGCTGACGCATATTTCAAAAAAGGAAAGCATCAAGTCCTATAAGTTGGAGCAGCTTCGGGAGCAGGAAGCAGCAGAACGCCGGAAGAAAATTGAAGAACTTGAAAAAGAAATCAGAGGTTTGGAACTGAGCATTGAACCGTATAAAGATATTTCTTTGCTTAATGTTGAGGTGTATCATAAGAACTACGGTAACGGCATTATCAAAAAACAGAATGTCAACCGAATTACCATTCGCTTTGCAGAGGTCGAAAAGGTATTTATGATCCACAAAAAATATGCCATAAGACCGACCTTTGAAAATGATGAAGAAGTTGTCGACGCATTTACGGTTTATGCCGATGCTATGGATAAAATCGAAAGCTTGAAACAACAACTTGGACAATTATCTGCATAAAAGGGTAAGGAATATGACTGGATATTGAAAGCAAGGTGGTGATAACAATGAAACTCGAACCTAAAGATAATCTTTCAGCAGTTCAAGAATTAAATACCGAAATACTCAGCGAGGTTTTGGATGGGAAATCGACTGAATGGCTATCTGGAATTAAAAGCGAAAATAAACTTGCTGAATTATTTGCATATGCTGAAAATCGGGCTTGGTATATAGAAGATAACGAATATGATTATAAAGTAGGGACTGAACAGCATAAAAATGCCTGCGATGAAACAAATAAATGGTTTGCCATAGCAGACAAATTAAGGGAAATGATATTTTCTATCCTTCGTTCGGAAAATGTAATCATTCCGGAAAAGAAACAGATAACGGTGCTGATACCATTTATGGAGAGAAATGGGTTCTCGAATAATAACGGTTGGTGGGAACCGATGCAAAACATATAGGAAAGAAAACGGACAAATCGAAACCCATTGCGCTATTTCGTATGGCTTAAAAGTATGAATTGTGCTATTTGGTTGCGCTAAACAGGGAAAAGCGGACATTTCGGAAATAATCTCATTAAACTTGATTTTTGCACCAAATACTCCTTGTGCTATTCCGTAGTATAATCACAAAGTAAAAAAGTCGACATTTTCGAGATAATCGAAGATGTCGACTTTTTTATATGCAAATAAATAATTGGCAACACTGCTTGACAAAACGGCAAGTATGTGATATGATGTATTTGCTAAATGAAGGAGGTACTATATATGGGAAAGGAATTAGGGCAAAGAATACTAAGTGCTATACGCATAAAGGGTATTTCTCAAAAGGAGTTAGCAGCAATAGTCGGCGTAACGGAAGGTGTCATTTCAAGGTATGTTTCCGGCGAAAGAGAACCGAAACCTGATATGATTGCTAACATAGCCACTGCCTTGCATACTACATCTGATTATTTGCTCGGCATTGAAAAGGATGATTTTGATTATCCGAGAATCCGCAGAATGATTGCCCGCAATGCTACATCTATGACGGAATCAGAAAAAAAGGAGCTTATCAATGCTCTTTTCGGGGAGGAATGATATGGTAGTTTCTTTTATTCTACCATAGGAGGGTGCTTTTTTCTATTGTCCGTTTTTTACGGACTTGTGCATCATTCGGCGGGGCGTATTGTTTTTTAGTGTGAGTGGATATAGATGTTTTGCTTGGCGTTGATGCGGCTTTGGAAGCAGACGCTCATAGCCAGCCCGAGGCCGAGATACAGTGTCAGTACCGAACTGCCGCCCGCGCTGAACAACGGCAGGGTGATGCCGATGACAGGGAGCAGGCGCAGGTTCATGCCCAGATTGATCACCGTCTGGAATCCTACCAGCGCGGCCATGCCGATGCACAGGTTGCTGCCCAGTCGGTCACGGGCGCGCAGCGCCGAAACGATCAGCGAAATGATCAGCCCCAGCAAAAGAGCCAACAGCAGCAGGGCACCGATCAGGCCGAATTCCTCGGCGGCTACGGTAAACACAAAATCGTTATTTCTGGCATAGAGTCCCACGGTGCCGCCGTTGAGATATCCAACGCCCCACAGGCCGCCGGACCCCATCGAAATGAGTGCGTGATCCTGCTGCCAACCGTATGTTTCCAGATATTCCTCCGGATGGAACAAGGCCAGAATTCGTCCGGTCTTCTGCGCATCCAGATGCTGCCACAGAAAGTATCCCGCAGGGACAGCGGCCACGATCGCCGTGATGAAATATAACGGGTGCAGACCGGCGACAAACATCATGGTGATGAAGATGCACAGAAACACCAGTGCCGTACCGTCATCCCCCTGCAGGAACACCAGTATGGCCGGAGCCAGCCCGTGGGCGCAGAGCCCGAGCACGGTCGAAAAGCGGCTGACATGGTCGTGCACCAGATCGAGGTGCTTGGAGAAGGTCATGATGAACACGATCTTCAGCAGCTCTGATGGCTGAAAGGTGAGAAGGGGAGAGTCGGAGCCGAGAGGAAAGCCCAGCCACGCCGTGTCATCCGTTCCGGCCACATTGTAGCCGAGCGAGGTGAAGGTCAGTGCCATCAGCAGGAGGGCGGGTACCAGCAAGATCGGCCACAGACGGCAGAGAAATTCATAATCCATCTGGGAGATGAACAGGGCCACCATCAGCCCGATGACCGATGCGGCCAGCTGCGTGATGAAGCCGGAGGAAAATCCGCTGCCGGTGTAGGAGGCGGAATAGACCAGCAGAATGCCGTAGGCGGAGCAGAGAATGCAGAAAAAAATCAGCAGTTTATTGCTGCCGCGCCAGAAACGGGATAAAAATGCCGCGATCTTTTTCGTTTCCCTCACCACCTTTTCATAACGTAACTACAGTATACCGTTTTCTTTTTGATTATGCAATATTTCTCTTCCATTTTTCGAAAAAATGTGATAATATAACTTTAAATGGATTTCTGTATTAAAGAGGTGCGCAAGTTGAAGGTGTATGAGACCGATTCTCCGGCCGAAACAGAGGTGCTCGGTGCCGCGTTGGCGAAGAGCCTGAGCGGCGGCTGCGTGGTGGCGATGTTCGGCGGACTGGGCATGGGAAAGACTGCGTTCGTGCGCGGGATGGCCGCGGGACGCGGTCTGACGGCACAGGTCTCCAGCCCCACCTTTGCGCTGGTGAACGAATACGGCGGCCAGCCGCCGCTGGTGCATTTTGATATGTACCGCGTTACCGGCTGGGACGATCTGTATTCCACTGGATTTTTTGATTATATCGACGCCGGCTGCATCCTTGCCGTGGAATGGAGCGAGAATATCGAGGCGGCACTGCCGCCCGACGCCATCCGCGTGACCTTTACCGCCGACGGCGAGACGCACCGGCACATTACGATCACAGAGGAGGGGGAGTGAAGATGAGAATTCTGGCATTGGATACCTCGGCCGGCCCCGCCTCCTGTGCGGTGACAGAGGACGGCCGTGTACTGGCTTCTTCTTTTGTCAACACCAAACTCACCCACAGTCAGACGCTGCTTCCGATGGTGGAAGCCATGCTGCATAACGCTGCGCTTTCGATGGAGGATATCGACCTGTTGGCCGTCTCGGCCGGCCCCGGCTCTTTCACCGGTGTGCGGATCGGCGTGGCCGCCCTGAAGGGACTGGCCTTTTCACGAGATATTCCCTGCGTGGGTGTGTCCACGCTGGCGGCGATCGCCCGCGGTGCCGAAGGCGTCGGCTTCAGCGGCATCGTCTGCGCTGTGATGGATGCCCGCTGCGGGCAGGTATACACTGCCTGCTTTGAGACCGACGGCGAAAAATGGTGCCGTCTGACGCCGGATGAGGCGATTTCGACGGGAAATTTAAAAAATCGACTGATTTCTTATAAAAAACCCGTTTTACTACTTGGCGATGGCGCAAAAATGTGCTATACTGATTTCGGCAAAGAGATCACCGCGCTGTCGCTGGCACCGGAGCACCTGCGTTTCCAGCAGGCGACCGGGGTGGCAGCACAGGCAGCGGCAGATGCAGCCGACGGCAAAACCGTTACGGCTAAAGAATTGCGGCCGGTCTATCTTCGTCTGCCGCAGGCGGAGAGAGAACTGCGTGCCCGCACATTGAATCAGGAAAAATGAATTTTGGGGAGGAAACCGTTATGTCAAATGTTTTTGTAGCCGATCATCCGTTGGTGCAGCATAAGCTGGCTATCCTGCGCAATGAGGAAACCAGTTCCAAGGATTTTCGTCAGTTGATCCAGGAGATCACCGAACTGATGGTCTATGAATCCACCCGCGATCTTCCGCTGGAGGAAGTAACGGTCAAGACGCCTGTTGCTCCGACGACCTGTCATGTGCTGGCCGGCCGCAAACTGGCATTTGTGCCGATCCTCCGTGCCGGTCTCGGTATGCTGGACGGCGCACTGGAACTGGTGCCCTCCGCCCGTGTGGGTCACATCGGCCTGTATCGCGATCCCGAGACCCTCAAGCCGGTGGAATACTATTGCAAACTGCCGCATGATATCGAAGAGCGCGATGTCATCGTGCTGGATCCCATGCTGGCGACCGGCGGCTCGGCCATCGATGCCATCACGCAGATCAAAAAGCGCGGCCCGCGCAATATCAAATTCATGTGCATCATCGCCGCTCCCGAGGGGATCGAAGCGCTCACCAAAGCACATCCCGATGTGATGGTCTACTGTGCCGCGCGCGATGAACGCCTCAACGAGCACGGTTACATCGTTCCCGGCCTGGGCGATGCCGGCGATCGCATTTTCGGTACGAAGTAACACACGTCCAACACGGTCGGGGCAGTCCTTGCGGCTGCTCCGACTTTTTGAAGACACCGGGGAGGTGGGCAGATGGCGGCGATTCCGCTCAAAACAGCGGCAGACGATCTGATGGCGTGGTACCGCACCGCTGCACGCCCGCTTCCGTGGCGTTTGGCACCCACGCCCTATCGCGTGTGGGTGTCGGAGGTCATGCTGCAGCAGACACGCATCGAGGCCGTGATCCCGTATTTTGAACGCTTCATGGCGGAATTGCCCACCGTGCGCGATCTGGCGGATGTGGCCGATGACCGGCTGATGAAATTATGGGAGGGGCTCGGCTATTACAGCCGCGCCCGCAACCTGAAAAAGGCCGCCGGGCAGATCGTGTCGCTCTATGGCGGCGAACTGCCGGCAGACTATGACAAATTGCTGGCGCTTCCCGGCTTTGGCGCATACACGGCCGGTGCCGTGGCGTCGATCGCTTTCAGGATCCCTGTCCCGGCGGTGGACGGAAACGTGCTGCGGGTGGTGGCGCGCCTCACAGCGGATATGAGCGATGTGATGCAGCCTGCCGTGAAACGGCAGATGACGGCTCTGGTTCGGGAGTGCATCCCGCAGGAACAGCCCGGCATATTCAATTCCGCGCTGATGGAACTGGGGGAGCGTATCTGTCTGTCGAATACGGTGCCGCGATGTGCCGAATGTCCGCTTGCCGGTATCTGCCGCGGCTATGCGGATGGCGTAGCGGACAAACTGCCGGTGCGTTCGGGTCGCCGTGCGCGCCGTGTGGAGCAGATGACGGTGCTGGTCATCCGCACCGACGAACAGCTATCACGTGTGCTGCTGCGTCGCCGTGCGCCGTCCGGCTTGCTGGCCGGTATGTGGGAACTGCCGCATCTGCCCGGCCACTGTACGCAAAGCGAAGCGGCCGATGCGGTGACGGCGCTCGGCGGCACGGCGGGGGCGACACGCCCGCTCGGCGAGGGCAGGCATCTGTTTACCCATGTGGAGTGGCAGATGACCGGTATCGCCGTGCGTGCCGACGCTTTTGTGCCGCCGGAGGGATATGTCTGGGCGACGCTTTCGCAGTTGAGCGAGGAATATGCACTGCCGTCGGCATTTCGTCCCTACGCCCGTCTGCTGCCCATTCTGCTGGAAAAGGAGAATGACCGTGAATAAAGTGGCTCTTGTGACCGGCGGCTCCCGCGGGATCGGCCGGGCCATCGTGAAACGGCTTGCCGCCGACGGCTGGCGGGTGGCGTTCACCTATCGCCGTTCGGCCATGGCGGCCGAGGCGCTGTGCGCCGAACTGACTGCAGCGGGCGTCGATGCGGCAGCTTTTGCACTGGAAATGGGCGATTTTGCCGCCGCACAGGAGACGGTGCGGCAGGTGAAGGAGCGCTTTGGCCGTATCGATGCGCTGGTCAACAACGCCGGTGTGGCTTCGGTCGGCCTGTTCAGTGAGATCACGCCGGAGGAATGGGATCGGGTGATGACTGCCGATCTCACCGGTACGGCCGCCTGCTGCCGCGCCATACTGCCGGAATTCTTGCGCACACACGCCGGCCGCATCGTCAATATTTCATCCGTATGGGGCGTATACGGTGCTTCCTGCGAGGCAGCCTATTCTGCCGCCAAGGCGGGCGTGATCGGCCTGACACGGGCGCTGGCCAAGGAGGTCGGCCCTTCGGGGATCACGGTGAACGCCGTAGCGCCCGGCGTGATCGACACCGATATGAACGCGGCTTTTTCGGCGGACGATCGCCGTGCGCTGGCGGATGAAACGCCGCTTGGTCGGATCGGCCGGCCGGAAGAGGTGGCCGATTCCGTGGCTTTTCTGCTCTCCGACGCGGCCGGCTTCGTCACCGGGCAGGTGCTCGGGGTGGATGGCGGCTTTGCGCTGTAACACGGTATTTTTGAGAAACGAGGCGCTTATACTATGGCAAAACGCGTGGCGGCGATCCACGATCTTTCCGGGCTGGGCAGATGCTCGCTGACTGCGGCGATCCCGGTGCTTTCGGCACTGGGTGTGCAGGCATGCCCGGTACCCACGGCGGTGCTTTCCGATCAGACGGGCTTCCCGGAATATTTTATGGCGGACGGCACGGCGTGGATCGACCGCTTTACCGAATACTGGCAGCGCTGTGATATGACGCTCGACGGCATTTTCACCGGCTTTCTGGCAAACGAGACGCAGGTGGACGGGATCGAACGGCTGATCGCCGCTTTCCGCACCGGGAATACACTGGTATTGGTGGATCCGGTGATGGGGGATGAGGGACGCATATATGCCACGTATACCCCCGGTATGTGCCGCCGTGTGGCGGCACTGGCCGAAACGGCGGACGTCATCACGCCCAATCTGACCGAGGCGTGTTTCCTTGCCGGAGAGAAGTATGCCGACTATGCCGCCGCACCACCGTCAAAGGCGGCGCAGCTTGCCGAGCGTCTGACGCTCGACGGACGACGGCAGGTGATCGTCACCGGGGTGCATCACGACGGCTATGTGTATAATATCGCGGCGGGGAAGGAGACATTTTCCGTGCGCGGGCATCTGCTTCGCGGGCACTTTTCCGGCACCGGTGATCTGTTTTCGTCTGTGATCTGCGGCTGCGGTGTGCAGGGATTTTCGTGGCGGGAGGCGACCGAGGCGGCGGCTGATTTTGTGGTGGCTGCGCTGGAAAAGACGCAGGGTGCGCCGGAACACGGTGTGGAATTTGAAGAGTGCCTGTCCCTGCTGACTGATTTTATGCAAAAGAAAAAGGAGTGACTGTTCCGATGACGGATATCGTATATGTATACGGCGGCAAGGTATACCTGAATATCACCAACCGCTGCCCCTGCAATTGCACTTTCTGCATTCGTCACAACGGTGACGGAGTGGGATCTGCCGCCTCTCTGTGGCATCATGGCGATCCGGATGCCGAGCAGGTGCTGGAGGTACTGCGCGCTTTTGATTTCTCTCTCTATGACGAGGTGACCTTCTGCGGCTACGGCGAGCCGACCTGTGCACTGGAGGTGCTGAAAGCGGCCGCACACTATCTGCGGGAGGAGTGCCATGTTCGTCTGCGGGTGAACACCAACGGTCTGGGCGATCTGGTGAACGGCCGCTCCATCGCCGCAGAACTGGCCGCCTGCGTGGACACGATCTCCATCAGTCTGAACGCGCCCACCAAAGAAAAGTATCTCGCAGTGACCCGCCCCACCTTCGGTGAGGACTCGTTTGAGGCACTGCTCACCTTTGCACGCAACTGCGCCGCCTGCGGCGCCGATGTGGTGCTGACGGTGGTGGACGTGATCCCGAAGGAGGATATCGAGGCAAGCCGCGTGTTGGCCGATTCGCTCGGCATCCCGCTTCGCGTGCGGGAATATACGCCTTGACGGCCCGGAATTTTCCAAAAAAGCTTAAAAATGCCTTAAAATAATGAAAAAAGTGAGAAAAAAGTTCCAAAATACAGTTTTCCCTCTTGAAAATTGTAAAACAATCGTGTAAAATAAATTACGAAAAGAGGAAACGACAGTATGGCAGTTAGTTTTCCGATAAAAAGCAAATATTCCATCAACGATCTTTTGCAGCTTATGTCCATTCTGCGCTCGCCGGAGGGTTGCCCTTGGGACAGAGTACAGACGCACGAAAGCATCCGCTCCAATTTCCTGGAGGAGACCCATGAGGCGATCGAGGCGATCAACAACCACGATATCGCCGGTCTGCGCGAGGAACTGGGTGATGTGCTGATGCAGGTCATATTCCATGCACAGATGGAAGAAGATGCCGGCCATTTCGATTTTGACGATGTGGTCACGGAGTTGTGCCAGAAACTGATCGTACGTCACCCGCATGTGTTCGGCGATGTGCAGGCAGATGATCCCGATGCCGTGCTGAAAACATGGGATTCCATCAAGCGTGCCACCAAGGGCGCGGATACCACGCAAGCGGACTTGCTGCGCAATGTGCCGCGGTCACTGCCGGCACTGATGCGTGCCGCCAAAGTGCAGGGACGCGCCAAGCGTGTCGGCTTTGATTGGCCGGAGGTTTCCGGTGCGTGGGAGGCGCTTACTTCCGAAACGGCGGAGCTGCAGGAGGCAATGGCCGAAGGCAGCACGGAACGCATGGAGGAAGAACTGGGTGATCTGCTCTTTTCCGCTGTGAACGTCTCTCGCTTTATTTCGGTGGATGCCGAGCAGGCACTGACCCGTTCTACCGATAAATTCATCGCCCGTTTCAGCAAGGTGGAAGCCATGGCCGCTGCCAGTGGGCAGGATATGTCGAAGATGTCTCTTGAGGAACTGGATGCCTTGTGGTGCGAAGCGAAAGCCGCACAGGAATCTTACCCAATGCGGGTCATTTGACCTGTTTGGTATAAAAAATGGAGGTATAAACACTATGAAAAAAGCAGAACTTATCGCCGCTGTGGCCGAAAAAGCCGGCCTGACCAAGAAAGATGCTGACAAAGCCGTTTCCGCCGTTCTCGACACGATCGTTGAGGCTGTTGCCGCCGGTGACAGTGTTTCCGTCGTTGGCTTCGGCACCTTCTCCGTCCGTGCGCGCAACGCTCGCACCGGTCTGAACCCCCGCACCAAAGAGACCATCAAGATCCCTGCTTCCAAGCAGCCTGCTTTCAAGGCCGGCAAGGCTTTCAAAGACGCCGTCGCGAAGTAATTTTTGCGTACATTCGTCAGGAAAGAGCCGTCTCGTTTGGGACGGCTCTTATGCTTTTTATACGAAAGAAGGAACAATTTTATGCGCCTGGACAAATATTTGAAGGTGTCCCGCCTGATCAAGCGTCGTACTGTGGCGAACGAAGCCTGCGATGCGGGCCGCGTGTTGGTGAACGATAAGCCTGCCCGTGCGTCTTATGACGTGAAAGTGGGGGATATCCTGACCATTCAGCTGGGGGCTCGCGAACTGCGCGTGGAGGTGACCGACGTGCAGGAGACGGTGGCTAAAAATGACGCGGCCTTGCTGTATAAGCAGCTGTGACCGTCACAGGCCGTGACCTGTGCAGGTCTGGTTATTCATGGCAAAGACTGTGACGGTATTTTGTCCGTCATAAGTTGCCAGCAACACATCTTTTTCGCTGGAAAAGCCTTGATTTTGCAGCTGCTTTTTCAGCCACTGCCGATCTTTTCCGCACTTTTTGAGTGCCTTTTCCGATACGATGCCGTCGCAGACAAGGCTAAGGGATACCGTCTCCTGCGCCGGTGTTTGCCCGAAATCTGTCGGCGTGGCGGGACGGTTGGCGGATTTGGGCAGGATACTCAAGGCACCGTTGTGCTCGAGCAGCACCGTCTGCACCTGTGACAGGTCAAAGTAACCGGCTTCACGGCACATCATCAAAAAATCGTCCAGATCCATTTTGGCTTTTCGCAGGCTGCCGCGGTAAAGGGTGCCATTGTCCAGCAGGATCAATGTGCGCCCGTTCAGCAGCCGCCGGATCTTCGGCGACTTGATGGAAAGCAGAGCGGCCAGCCATGTCAATACGCCGAAAGCCAGCATGGCGACCAGCGGACGCTCCGGGTTTTCCAATTCGGAGGCCAGCTCCGCCGCGATAGAGCCGATGCAAATGCCGGTGATATAATCGAAAAATGTCAGTTCGCTCAACTGCTGATCACCGCGCAGCCGCGTGAGCAAGAACAATGTGAGCCAGGCGACCAGCGTGGTGAGCAGTAGTTTTAAGATGTCTTCCAAGAATTCTGCACCCCCGTTTTTTGACAGTATTTCCGCTTTTGGTTTATCTATTCCGTGAGCCGTGCGCGATGCACGGTTCTTTTTGGTTTTACGGATTTTTTTCGAAAAATGCCATTGCAAAACCGCGGCATATTTGTTATAATATTATAATTAGTGAAAGTCTACTTAGATAGGAAGAATCGTATGGTCGATATTAAACGGATCACGCCGGAGGAACTGGCTGTACAGCGGCAGTTCGGCGAGCAGGTCCGCGCGTTTTACGAGGAACGCGGCATCCGCCGTCCCATGGCGTTTGTGCGCACCTTCGGCTGCCAGCAGAATGTGTCGGATTCCGAGCACATGAAAGGGATGCTGGAGCAGATGGGCTTCGGCTTTACCGAGCAGCCGGAGGAGGCCGATCTCATTCTGTTCAACACCTGTGCGGTGCGTGAGCATGCGGAAGATCGCGTGTTCGGCAATGTCGGTGCACTCAAGGTGTATAAGCGCCGCCGGCCGCATCTGCTCATCGCTCTGTGCGGGTGCATGGTGCAGCAGCCGCACATTGCCCAGCGCCTGCGCGAGCATTTTCCGTTTGTCGGGCTGGTGTTCGGCACGCACGTGCTGCACCGTCTGCCGGAACTGATGTGGGGGGCACTGCAAAGCAGTAAACCTTTGCACGAGTTACCTGTATGTGACGGCGTGATCGCCGAGGGGATCCCCGTACACCGCGATGGCAATTTTAAGGCGTGGCTGCCGATCATGTACGGCTGCAACAATTTTTGCACCTACTGCATCGTGCCCTATGTGCGCGGGCGGGAGCGCAGCCGCGATCCCGAGGCCATCCTGCAGGAGGCACGGGAACTGGTCGCCGCGGGATACAAGGAGATCACGCTGCTCGGGCAGAATGTCAACTCCTATGGCCGCGGTGAGGCGCACGGCGTGGATTTCCCGGAATTGCTCCGGCGTATCAATGCCATCGAGGGCGATTTCCTCATACGGTTTATGACCTCGCATCCGAAGGACGCCTCGCACGAGTTGTTCGACACGATCGCCGCCTGCGAAAAGGTCTCCCGCCATTTTCACCTGCCATTCCAGTCGGGCAGTGACCGGGTGCTCAAGGCCATGAATCGCGGCTATACGCATGAGCAATACCTCGACCTCATCCGTTACGCCCGAAAGGTCGTGCCGGATATCGCCTTTACGAGTGACGTGATCGTCGGCTTCCCCGGCGAGACCCGTGAGGATTTCGAGGAGACGCTGCGGCTCATTCGTGAGGTGGAGTTCGTATCGCTTTTCACCTTTATCTATTCTCCCCGCAAAGGGACGCCTGCCGCTTCGATGCCGGATCCGACCCCGGCCGAGACCAAGACGGCCTGGTTTGCCGAGATGAACAAGGTGCAGGAGGAGATCGCCGCCCGGCGCCTTGCCCAAATGGTGGGCACACAGCGCCGTGCGCTGATCGAAAGTGAGAAAGACGGCTTCCTGGAAGCGCGTCTGCCGGAAAATGTGGTGGTGCGCGTGCAGGGTGATCCGCAATGGATCGGCCATTATGCCGCCGTTACCGTCACCTCGGCCCAAAGCTGGATCGCTGACGGCCGTGTGGATTATGTGGAAGACTGAATGAAAGAAAGGACAGATAATCATGGATAAAATCGTAGAATTGACAAAGGATCTCGCGCACGAGATCCAGATGGACGAGCGCTTCATCCGCACGCAGATGGCACAGGCCGCGGCAGATGAGGACAAGGAACTGCAATGCCTCATCGGCGACTTTAATCTGAAGCGCATGGCGATCGCCAACGAGACCGGTAAAGACGAAAAAGACCGTGATCCCGAAAAAATGAAAGCGCTGGACAAGGAACTGCGCGATGCGTATCAGAAGATTATGGAAAACGAAAACATGAAGCGCTATAACGAGGCGAAGACCTCGCTTGATGAGCTGATGAACACCGTTTCCCGTATCCTGACCATGGCGGCACAGGGCGTCGATCCCGATTCCGAGGATATGGAAGCCGCCTGTACCGGCGATTGCTCCACCTGCGGCGGTTGCCACTGATGTCGATTTTGATGAAGTGAGGGGTAGATCATGGCGGAACTGTCACCCATGATGCAGCAATATCTGCGTGTGAAAGAAGAACATCCCGATTGCCTGCTGTTTTTCCGGTTGGGCGATTTTTATGAGATGTTTTTCGAGGACGCCAAGACCGCCTCGCGCGAACTGGAACTGGTGCTCACCGGCCGGGACTGCGGGCTGGAAGAACGCGCCCCCATGTGCGGGGTGCCCTTCCACAGTTACGAGAGTTATCTGGCCCGCCTGGTCGCCAAAGGCTACAAAGTGGCCATCTGCGAGCAGATGGAGGATCCGGCGCTGGCGAAAGGGCTGGTGCGTCGGGACATCGTGCGCGTAGTCACTCCCGGCACCGTGATCGAGGGCAGTATGCTGGACGAGAGCCGCAACAATTATCTGTGTGCCGTGTTTGCAGATGCGGCGGCTGCCGACGTGGGTCTCTGCTTTGCCGATTGCTCTACCGGTGAGATCAACCTGACCCGTATTTCCGGTGAGGAAACGCTGCTACGCCTGCAAAACGAACTGGCGCGCTTTCATCCCAGTGAGTTGCTCTTGTCCGACGGCATTGCCGCCAACGGGGAATTTTCCGCTTTTGTGACCGACCGCCTCGGCGCGAAGCCCTCGGTCATGAACGGCACCTATTTTGACCTGTCAGCCGCTATGAAGGCGGTATCCCGCCAGTTTGCGGGCAATGATCTGGAATCGCTCGGCATTGCCGGGCAGGATCCGGCCATCCGCGCACTCGGCTGTGTGCTTTCCTATCTGCGACAGACGCAGATGAACGGACTGGAGCGGCTGACCAAGATCAATTTCTATTCGGATATTCAGTTCATGAAGCTCGACCTCATGACCCGCCGGAATCTGGAACTGATCGAGACCATGCGCAACAAGGAAAAGCGCGGCTCGCTGCTGGGCGTGCTGGATCACACCAAAACCGCGATGGGCAAGCGTCTGATCCGCCGTTGGCTGGAACAGCCGCTCATTCAGCCCGCCGCCATCGTCCGCCGCCATAATGCGGTGGAGGAGTTGGTGAACGGCACCATCCTGCGCAGTGAACTGATACCGTTGATGGCGGATATTTTTGATCTGGAACGCATCATGACCCGCATCGTCTACGGCAGCGCCAATGCCAAAGAACTGCGTGCGCTCGGCCGGGCGATCGGCTGTCTGGGACCCATCAAGTCCCGGTTGGCCGGTGTGCAGTCGGCGATGCTGGAGGATATCGAAAAGACTATCGACCCGCTTTCCGATGTGCAGGAGTGGATATTGTCCGCCATTGTGGATGACCCGCCGTTTTCCGTGCGGGAGGGCGGCATGATCCAAAAGGGCTATCACGCCGAACTGGATGAATTGCGTTCGGATATGACCGACGGCAAGGGGATCATTGCCCGTATCGAAGCGCAGGAGAAGGAAAAGACCGGCATCAAATCGCTGAAGGTCGGGTATAACCGCGTATTCGGCTACTATATCGAGGTCTCCCACGCGTTTGCCGACGAAGTGCCGGAAAACTACATACGCAAACAGACCCTCGTGAATGCCGAGCGGTATATCACGCAGGAACTGAAAGAACTGGAAACGCGCGTTCTCACCGCCAAGGAGCGGTCGATCGCGCTGGAGTATCAGCTGTTCACCGACCTGCGTGTGAAGGTGGCGGAGCAGCTGCACCGCATACAGGCCACCGCACAGGCCATTGCCCAATTGGACGTGCTGTGTTCATTTGCCGAGGTAGCCGTGCGCCGCAACTATGTGCGTCCGGCTATCAACCTGAAGGGCGAGATCGCCATTGCCGACGGCCGCCACCCGGTGGTGGAAGCACTGATGGATGCGCCGTTTGTGCCAAATGACGTAAATCTGGATAACGGCGAGAACCGCGTGGCACTCATCACCGGCCCTAATATGGCGGGTAAATCCACCTATATGCGCCAGACGGCGCTGATCGTGCTGATGGCGCAATGCGGCTGCTTTGTGCCGGCACGTCAGGCGTCCATCGGTATCGTGGACAGCATCTTCACCCGCGTGGGGGCATCGGACGATCTGTCCTCCGGCCAGTCCACCTTCATGGTGGAGATGAACGAGGTGGCGACTATCCTGAAAAATGCCACCAAACAAAGTCTGGTGATCTTCGACGAGATCGGGCGCGGTACCTCCACCTTTGACGGCATGAGCATCGCGCGTGCCGTGCTGGAATATGTGGCCGATGTGCGCCGCATCGGTGCCAAAACGCTGTTCGCCACCCACTATCATGAACTGACGGTCATGGAAGAGGAGATCAGCGGCATCAAGAATTACAATATCGCTGCCAAGAAGCGCGGCGACAGCATCACATTCCTGCGGCGTATCGTGCGCGGTGCCACCGATGACAGTTACGGTATCGAGGTGGCCAAACTGGCCGGCGTGCCCGACTGCGTGGTGTCGCGCGCCAAGGAGATCCTGCGTGGGTTGGAGAGCGGCGGTACGCAGCCGATCGCACGCACATCTGCGGTATCGTGCGAGGAAGAGGACGGGCAGATGTCCTTCCTTTCGGCGGCCGATAATGAACTCGTCCGCCGTCTGGCACAGCTGGATGTGAACACACTGACACCCATCGAGGCCATGCAGACGCTCTATGCATTGAGTACCGAGGCCAAGAATCTGTCAGAGCAATAAAACGAAGAAAGGGGAGCCGCGCTATGCCGAAAATCCAATTGCTCGACCGCCATGTGGCAGAGTTGATCGCCGCCGGTGAGGTGGTGGAGCGTCCGTCATCCGTGGTGAAAGAGTTGATGGAAAATGCCATCGACGCCGGTGCCACCGCTGTGACGGTGGAGATCGAAAGCGGCGGCATCCGCTCTATCCGTATCACCGATAACGGCTGCGGCATTGCCCGCGAGGATGTGCCCACCGCGTTCCTGCGTCATGCCACCAGTAAGGTGCGCACCGAAGAAGACCTTGAAAATATCGGCACGCTGGGCTTCCGCGGCGAGGCGTTGGCCTCCATTTCAGCGGTGGCACGGGTGGAACTGGTCACCCGCACCGCACAGGAGCTGGCCGGTACCTGCTGCCGCATTGAGGGCGGCGGGGAGCCGGAGATCACCGATGTCGGCTGCCCGGAGGGGACTACGATCTATGTGCGGGATCTGTTTTATAATGTGCCTGCCCGCATGAAGTTTTTGAAAAAAGACGTCAGCGAAGCCAACGCGGTCGCTTCGGTGGTGGAGTGCCTGGCGCTCTCTCACCCGGAGATCGCGATCCGCTTTGTGCGGGACGGCAAAGAAGCACTGCACACCCCCGGCGACAGCGATGCCCGTGCCTGCATCTATTCCGTCTTCGGGCGGGAATTCGCCAATAATCTGCTGCCGGTAGACTATCGGCTCGGTGATGTACATGTGTACGGCTTTATCTGTACGCCGGTCACCGCGCGTTCCAATCGCGCCATGCAGCACTTTTTCGTCAACGGCCGGTATGTGAAGACACGCACGGCCGCCGCCGCGCTGGAACGCGGTTTTCAGGGGGCCATCATGGTGGGGAAATTTCCCGCCTGCGTGCTGCATCTGGATATGCCCGCCGCCACGGTGGACGCCAATGTACATCCCGCCAAGATCGAGATCCGTTTTGTCAATGAGCGCCCGGTGTTTGACGCCGTGTTCCACGCGGTCAAATCGGCACTGTTGGCCGAGGATAAGCCCAAGCAGGCGACGCTTGCTCATTCGCCTGTAATGCAGCAGCCCGCCGAACAATTGACTATTGCGGTGACAGAGCCTGTAAAACCGGCGGAGCCCGCAAAGCCCGCAGAGGTGTCTGTCGTAACGACTGCCGCGCCCAAAGCGGACCTCTCCTTCCGCGACCGCACGACGCTGCTGTTCGGCAGCCCGGATATTTCCGTGAGTGAGCCTGCACCGACGCCCAAAGCGCCGGAGGTGCCCCGCACAGAGCCCGTCCCGGTACCTTCGGTGCAGGAGGCGCCAAAGACCGTGCCGCCTGTGCAGCCGGAAGCGCAGGAAGCAATTGCCCCCGCCGAGGAAGCACCGGTGCATTATCTCGGTGAGGTGTATCGTACGTATCTGATCGCGGAAAAAGGCGGATCGCTCTATTTTGTCGATAAACACGCTGCTCACGAGCGGATCATTTACAATAAATTGTGCAAAGCCATCCGATCGGATGCGCAGATCCTGCTTTCACCGGTTACGGTGTCGCTCAGCCATAAGGAATGCGAGGCGCTGCTCTCGCAGCAGGAGGCACTGAACGCGGCCGGCTTTGAGATCGAAGATTTCGACGGCGCTCTGTTGGTGCGCTCTGTCCCCATGATGCTCACGGGCGAGGATGTGCCCGCCCTGATGCAGGAGATCGCCGCAGGCTTCCTTTCCGGACGTCAGGAGGTCACGGTGGACAAGCTCTCGTGGATCTATCACTCGGTCGCCTGCAAGGCGGCGGTGAAGGCAGGGGACAGGCAGTCTGTGCAGGAGCTGGAGGCGCTGGCCATCCGTGTGCTTTCCGATGACGAGGTGCGCTATTGCCCGCACGGCCGTCCGGTCTGCTTTGAACTGACGCGCAAGGAACTGGAAAAGCAGTTCGGGCGTTTGGGATGAGATGATGACAGCAAATGTGAACGGACGCCCGCCGCTCGCGGTGATCGCGGGGCCGACGGCATCGGGCAAGTCTTCGCTGGCGGTGTCGCTTGCGAAGCGATACGGCGGTGAGGTGATCTCCGCCGACTCCATGCAGGTGTACCGTGATTTGATGATCGGGACCGCGCGTCCCACCGAAGCGGAGATGGAGGGAATACCGCATCATCTGCTCGGTTTTCTGCCGTTGAGCCGGCGATATAGTGTGGCACAGTATGCCGTCGATGCCCGAGCGGCCGTGAACGGTGTGCTCTCCCGCGGCAAAATGCCCATACTCTGCGGCGGTACGGGACTGTATATCCGC